>DASUFG010000180.1:0-6514 GCA_036274715.1 Agriterribacter sp. | reverse complement strand
TACTTCCATCATACAAAGCGGATGAAGCACTCAGGTTGTACGTGGGGGCATTAAATGTGGCCTCCAGTCCAAAATGTCCATTCATTAACCGCGACCGTTCATATAAGTGACTATGTCCGCAAATGATAAGGTCAACGCCATATCGTTCCAGTATCCTGATAAAATCTTCCCTGATTTTTACCAGGTCTCCTTCTTTGTCGGAGTTATGGGATCCCATGGTGTAGGGAGGATGATGCCAGTAAGCAACCACCCAGCCTCTCCTTGTATTCTTGAATGCTTCGAGGTCTTTCTTGATCCATTGTACCTGGGCACCCGTTGTATCATACATCCTCGTTGCGTTATCTTCTTTTCCATATGAATCCAATGACAAAAAATGAACATTCCCGATGTCAAAAGAATAAAAAGCCTGTGTGCCCGAAGGAACACCTCCTGCTTCACCATTCACAGGCATGGAAAAGTTCTGGTAGTAAGCGATGTCGTGCGACGATTGTGCTGTTGCTTTGTATTGGTAGAAATCATTGTAATCATGATTGCCCGGAGCGGGAAATAATGGATACTTCTTCAGGAGCTCATTCTTATATATATTGAAAAATTTCTCCTGGTATTCGGGATCTGTGCCTGAGGAATACGCGTTATCGCCCAGCAAGATCCAGGCATCCATTGGCTTATCGCCGAGATATTTCACTACCTGGTCTCTCACGGTTCGTTGGTTGATAGAATTATTTCCGCAATCGCCGAAAACACCAATGCGGTAAGAACCTTCTGTTCCGGGCACAGGAAGAGTGACGAAATAATTATCGCTTCCTGTTTGCAGGGTATCACCGGGTCCACCTCCAATGGAATAAAAATATTTTGTACGGGGTGTAAGACCCGTCAATGTTACTTTGTGTTCAAAGGTCAGTACGGGATCTTCTGCCAGCATAGTCAATTCATTTTCGGTTGTGCCATAAGCAACCACGCTTCTTGTCAATGCATCTGTTCGCCAGCGAATAATCATGCTTTTACTTGTTGCCACCTGTAAATAGGGCCCGCGGATCAACCGGGCCAAAACATCTGGTTTTCTTTCTGTCGATACTTTTTTCGCGGGTGAAGTTTTTGTAGTATCCTGTGCTTTGACTTCAGCCAATGTGATAATGAGCAACCCTGACAATAACAATAGTTTGTTTTTCATCTGATATTAATATGTAGTTGAATTGTTGTAATTGAATTGTTATATGATTAAATAAATGCTATAGTCCATTACCCAGGATTCGGAAGCAACACCACGCTATTTCAATTTTCGCTTCATTAATTATTGTTTGAATATTGTTGAATGGTAACCGAATCTTCAAGCGCGTGAAGAAAGGCAACGACGTCGCCCATTTCATTTTCCGAAAGATTCAACGGCTCCGCTGAAAGCGTTTGATTTTTCACAGGCAATCCCAACCCGTTACCGCCACCTTTGTTATAGAATTCCAGCACTGCCTCCAATGTTTTGAATGACCCGTTGTGCATATAGGGCCCTGTCGCAGACACATTCCTTACGCTGGGCGTTTTAAAAGCCCCCTCATAAAACTCCATTGGAAATACATCGAACCTGCCACGGTCAGTATCGAGCTCCGGTTTATCCAGGTTATCTGACTTCGGGGTTCCCAACACCTCCACTTCAGAACGATTATACAATGGAGGAACCAAACCGTTAAAAAGTGGCGCAAAATGGCAGGTTCCGCATAATGCTTTACCCATAAATAAATTAAAGCCCCTTATTTCTCCGGGAGTAAGAGTCGAACTGGTATCTTCTATATATTTATCAAACCTGGAATTGCGCGGATTCAAGCTGTTTACGAATGCGGCAATAGAGGCTGCTATTGTATTGAGTATCGTTATGCTATCACTTTGTTCGGGGATTGCGCCGTCAAATAATTCGAGGTATTCCGGGTTGCGTTTCAGCATGGAAAGTATCGCAGACGAACTTCCGTTCATTTCCAGTGGGTCGGAGATTACAGACCCGATTTGTTCTTCAAGGCTTTTGGCTCTTCCATCCCAGAATTGTTCGTGCTGAAAGCCCGCGTATAGCAGGGAAGGAGCATTTCGCCTTAGTTGAGAGTGACCGTCAAAAGCAATGCTTTTGGGCAGGGCATCTGTAAAATGCTTCGCCGGGTTATGGCAGGTAGCACAACTCATTTTATTATTTCCCGACAGACCCGGTTCGAAAAACAATTTTTTCCCAAGCCATACCCGGGAAACATCCGAACTGCGGTTTGCAGCAGGAAAGGAATGAATATCCAGCGCATCATGACTGAAGATATCCCCGGCTTCATAATTGAGAATGCCACCTGTTGTATTATGTTCCAGGTTCAATTCCTTCGTCAGCAGGTTGAGATGGCGTTGCAACGGTAATGCATGTTGTGTAAGAAATGTCAACCTGTCGAAACTGTCAAAATCGGGGTGTAACTGCAGGAACCGGATGCTGCAGGAAAGATATTTGGATACACTGTCACCCTGCATTGTACCTGCACCAAGAAAAGGAAGCAAAACCTCCTGGACGGCACAAAGCGAGGCATGTGCTTCCGCAATACCGGACTTCAGCAGTGGGGCATCGAAGCCGGTAATGCCAAGGGTAATGATCCTTATCAATTGCAGCCTGATACTTTCGAACAACTGTTTGTCATCTGCATTGAAACCATAAAGCAACGCATTCAGATCTTTCGCGGAAGAGCTGACAGCATCAACCTGCTGCAGTAGTTCAGACTTCCTGGCCTCTACATTTTTTTCAAAGAGCAGTGCCTCGATCACCTGCAGCCCAATTGGTTCCTGGTATTCCATATAAGGTTCTTCTATCTCGGCTTTCGGCGGCATGTTATAGATGAGCGCCGAACTCTTAAAGAAATACTCTAAAAAAAATTCTATTTTTTTATAATTCAGCCTGCAATTCTTAAGTGCCCCGCGGGCATTTGAAATGGTGCCGGGGTCTTGCTCTTGTATAGCAGCTATCGCGGTTTGAAGTTGCATGGCTGATGAGGCAAATTTTTCCGATTGTGCTTTAATAAAAAGTACAGCCCGCTCCACACCCACCGCGGGAGGGGAAGGATTGTTAAAACCGCCTATTAACACAAGAAATAAACAGAAACATAATGTTCCACACACTGACCTCATTGTGATGCTTCAGTTTAATTAAAGTTTAGAGTGATGGGTAAAGATATCCCTTTTTATATCGCCGGGTCAATGATACCACTTGTTGCATATTGTTTTGCTTTTTCTCCGGGTTCGCTTCCTTTGTCAATATCATTATCTCAATTCTCCGGGTCGTATACATTTACAAACACGTATCGAATATTATCAAATAGATGCTTTGCCAGGCAAATATTTTCCACCGTTCGCCGTAAACGCAAAATCTGCATCATATAAGAATCGCCGTCACTTATTTTATTGGTGCAGCTTTCATTCAAAGTAAGCAGTTGCGCTCATTTTCCCTGGTGTTTCAGCCCCGAAAATTTTGGAGATCTAACTGCATTCGCCGGTATGGATGTGCACAAAAACATGTGGAACCCGGGTAATCATTTACTGTTTGGCATATTTTTTACAGAGATATTTTATAGCGTTTGATACTGTACAATAATGTTTAATTAAAAAACAAGGAGGTCGTTATGAGCAATCCAGCAAAAAAAACCAGTAAAAACCAATGGCTCAAAGATTTTTCTGACGTGAAAAACACATTTAGTTCAACAATGCCAGGCACAAACGCATCGCTGCCTTCAGTTAATATTTCAGAGGACGATAAATGTTTCTGTGTTGATGTAGTTGCGCCGGGATTTAAGAAACAGGATTTCAAAGTAAATATTGAAGATGACATTCTTACTATAAGTGCTGAAACGAAAACGAAAAATAAGGAGGAAAATAAAAATAAACAATATAGTCGAAGAGAATACAATCACAGTTCTTTTACGCGTTCTTTCAGTGTACCAGAAAATGTAAAAGGCGATGAGTTATCAGCTTCATATAAGGATGGGATATTAAGATTAGATATTCCGAAACAGAAAGCGTCCTTAAAATAAAGAAAGAAGCTCATGGGCAATAAATGCATAGCCGGGTATGAAACTTTACCCAGGCACTTTGAGACATGGCTGGTATTACAATTCAATTTTTATTATTCCCATATTCCTTTTCGACGTGTTGACCGAAAAGGATCAAGCCCCATCTTTTACTGACTTCCCTTAGGTATCAACGCTTAAATCCCGTCACATACGCTCAATGATTTCCCTACCATTTCATCATTCTTATTGTCTTTTTACCTATTTGGTGATAAAAAAGCAAAGATTAACCTAATTATTTTATCACTATTTACTAAATTTATTAGTATTTTGGCCGTCCCAAACATAAGCCAATGACACTACAATACTACGATACACCAGTGAAAGCTGGCTTTCCATCACCCGCGATGGATTATATAGAGGAAAGAATCGATCTTAATCAGGAATTGATCAGGCACCCCCTGTCAACCTTTATCGTGGAGAGCACGGGTGATAGCATGATCAACGCCTTTATTCCTCCAAAAGCAAAACTTGTGGTGGACCGGTCCCTCACTGCCAGGAATGGCGACATCGTGCTGGCAGTTCTAAATGGGGAGTTCACAGTAAAATTCTTAAAGAAAAATGATTTCAAATGCTGGCTAATTCCAGCCAATAGTAAATACCCAGAAATAGAGGTTACCGGAGAAATGGATCTACAGGTATGGGGGGTAGTGATTCATATTCTTACCGATGCAAAAGATGTTCGCAGATGTATGGTTTAGTTGATTGCAACAACTTTTACTGTTCGGTCGAACGGGTTTTCAATCCAAAATTGAACAACAGGCCAGTGATCGTACTGTCCAACAATGACGGTTGTGCTATCTCCCGAAGTGATGAAGCGAAAGCCCTCGGAATAGCAATGGCACAACCTGCATATATGATGGAGGACCTTCTGAAGAGACATCATGTGGCCGTTTTTAGCAGTAACTACACTTTGTATGGCGACATGAGCGACCGGGTAATGAAGACTATTGCTGAACTGGTGCCGCGATTGGAAATCTATTCAATTGACGAAGCTTTCCTGGACTTGTATGGTTTGGCTTATGCTGACTTTTTAAAGCTCGGTATTACAATTCGCAAACGGGTTTACCAAAATACCGGCATACCCGTTTCGGTTGGTATCGCACCTACCAAGACGCTGGCAAAAATGGCAAATCGTTATGCAAAGAAAAAGCACCCGGAGATCGCTGTGTTCTATGCGGCTAATGACGACCTGATCAGCGAAATGCTGGCGTCCACGAACGTGGGCGACATCTGGGGCATCGGCGAAAGGTATGCACTTAAGTTACAGCGTAATGGCTTCAAAACGGCACTCGATCTTACCAAAGCACCGGACGAATGGATCAGGAAAGAAATGTCGGTGGTGGGATTGAGGCTGCTAAATGAACTCCGCGGTATTCCAGCCATCAAATGGGAGTTTGAAACGCCTGCGAAAAAGAACATTTGTACATCCCGATCATTCGGAAAGGTAACCGGCGACATTGGTGTGGTCGGGGAGGCGATTAGCAATTATGCTGCAGCATGCGCGGAAAAATTACGCAAACAAAAAAGCTGCTGCAAAGAAATGAATGTATTCATTCAAACCAACCCGCACAAGACCGAAGAACCGCAATACATGCGATCCATCCAACTGGACCTTGAACGGGCCAGTAACAATACCGCTGAAATTATTAAGTATGCGTTGAAGGGATTGAATATTATTTTTAAGGGAGGTTACAGGTTTATGAAATGTGGTGTTATTGTACAGGACCTGGTGCCGGAGGACGTTGTTCAGGGGAGTATGTTTGAAACGGCCGACCTGGCAAGGAATAAAAAAGTGATGGCTGCCCTTGACGGTGTAAACGGCGCTCTTGGGAAGGAAACAGTGCGGATGGCAGTGCAAGGCTTTAAGAAGCGATACAAATTGAAAGCTGAGCGCCTTTCGCCGAGGTATACCACCGATTTCAATCAAGTTCTAAAAATCAAAAACTGATGCTGCAACCATTCGAACAGTTCAAGTTTGTCTACCTGAACAAACTGATCCAATTGAAGAAGCGTTATTTGGTGTCGCAAAGTTATAAGCGGGCAAAAGACCCTTTTTCGGAGGAAGAAAAAATTGATATTCTCCTTTCCGATTATGCGGATTTGGGGCAAGCCAAGCTTCATTTAAACGCGGTCAGGAATGATAAATATCATGCCATCCTTGATCTTGAAAACGATAGCCACCTCGAAAAGCTGCATGAAATGATGCGGGAGGGCTCCAAATACCGGTTATTCTGGGCAGTAGTGAGTAGCGCTAACGACCTGGAAAATGCAGTGAACGCAGAGTATAAAGACAACATGCGCCGGTATATTGAAAGAAATACCAATTGGAGGATAGACCGCGACACAACATTGCACCCTTCTCTGCAGATCAGTTTCGGGGAACTTTTTATCGTTTTGAAGTATGGAAGCCAAACAATAAGGGTTAAATTTGAAGACATCGA
>DASUFG010000179.1:0-4539 GCA_036274715.1 Agriterribacter sp. | reverse complement strand
TGCAGGGATTGGCAAAGATGCAGCCTTCCTGCAGAGTGCCGGCATCGGGATGGTTAACCTGGCTTTCACCATGCTGGGACTATACCTGATAGACAGGCTGGGCAGGAAAAAATTAATGCTATTCGGTTCCATTGGCTATATCATTTCTCTATCTGCTGTTGCGATGGCATTTTATTTTAATGCCGTGGGCGGGATGATCGTGCCGGTATTGCTGTTTTTGTTCATTGCTTCACATGCGATCGGGCAGGGCGCAGTTATATGGGTATTTATCTCAGAAATCTTTCCCAATAGCGTGAGGGCTTATGGACAATCATTTGGAAGTTCTATCCATTGGATTTTAGCAGCGATTATCACCACGGTGTTCCCAATATTCGCTAGCAAATTCGGTCCGGCTCCTATATTCCTGTTTTTTGCGTGCATGATGGTCTTACAACTGTTGTGGGTAATTTTTAGAATGCCTGAAACCAAGGGTATTCCACTGGAGGAACTGGAAGAAAAATTATTAACCCATAAATCAAATGTATGAAAGAAATAAATACACATACTGCGATTTGTTTTGGTGAGGTGCTATGGGATATACTGCCTGCCGGAATCAAACCTGGCGGCGCACCAATGAATGTTGCCTACCATCTACAAAAATTACACAAAAACCCGGCAATTATTACAAGAATTGGAACCGACGATAGCGGTCAGCGTTTGATGAATATTTTCACTGAACATGGTGTTTGCACAGATTTTTTCCAGGTAGACGATCAATATGAAACAGGTAAAGTGTATGCACAACCTAATGAGCATAATGAAGTAGTGTATGATATTGTAAAGCCTGTTGCCTGGGATTTCATTGAATGGGAGGATAGATTTCGGGACATATTGGCTGATGCATCATTTTTCATTTTCGGCAGCCTTGCCGCAAGAAGTGCAACATCCCGGTATACGCTGTTCAAACTTTTGGAAATAGCAAAAACGAAGGTACTGGACATCAACCTCCGCGCCCCGCATTTCAACCGGCGTATAGTGGAGGAATTATTACAAAAAGCAGACTTCGTTAAGATGAACCAGGCAGAACTGGAATTGATAACAGGCTGGTTTTCCAATTATACCACTGTGGAACAAAGGTTAAAGTCAATTCGCGATAAGTTCAATATTTCAAACCTGGTAGTTACAATGGGGGGCGATGGGGCTTTCCTATATATGAAAGACAAAATCTATCGTCATTCCGGGTTTAAGGTAGCGGTGGCAGATACCGTTGGAAGCGGAGATGCATTTCTTGCAGGTCTTTTGTCTTGTTTATATGAAGATCAGAAACCCGAAGACGCGCTTGAATTTGCGAGCGGTCTCGGCGCATTTATAGCAACGCAGTCGGGAGGCTGTCCAAAATATGACATCGAAAAAGTTAGCCATTTAATCAACCATAATAATGTAAATCAATAAGTATAGCTAATTACCGAAAAAAAGACCATCACTAATTATTTAATTCTAAAAAAACGATTATGAGAAAGTTTATTTTCTTTTTGCCTTTTTTAATGCTGGCAATATTTTCGTTTGCCCAGCAAAAAAATATTACCGGGATCGTAATAGGAAAAGCGGGCAAAACACCGCTTCCTGGTGTTAGTGTTCAAACGAAAACCCAAACTGTTATTACAGGTGAGGCCGGGAAATATTCCATCCAGGGTGAGGTCGGCGACAATCTGGTATTTTCCTATGTTGGGATGAAGTCGGTATCTGTTATCATAAACGGTACTACGCAGAATGTTAATGTTGAACTGGAAGAAGGGGTAAAGGAGGGAGAAGAGATTGTTATAGTAGGGTATAGTTCTCAAAGAAAAAAGGATTTAACAGGTTCAGTTGCCGTAGTGGATTTAAATCCCGTTAAGAACAATAGTTCGGGCAACACCATGCAGGCGCTGCAAGGGCGTGTGGCTGGGTTGTACATAGAAAAAGACGGTTCGCCCAACGGATCTAACAGCCGGATATTGATACGTGGTGCTAACACGTTAGGAAATAACGATCCACTGTATGTTATTGACGGCATACCTACAATAAGGCCTGAAGTGTTTCAAAATATGGATCCCGCGACTATTGCATCGGTACAGGTGTTAAAAGATGCTTCCGCCGAGTCTATTTACGGCGCCCGTGCTTCCAATGGGGTTATTATCGTTACCACGAAGAATGGTGGCAATACCAATGGCAAAGTTACATTCCAGTTTAACAGCAGCATTTCAGCCCAGTCCGAAAACTCCATGCGGTTCAAAATGCTGAATTCGGTTGATAGGGGTAAGGCACTATGGCAAGCTTCCGTAAACGACCGGCAAGATCCTGCTGCTGGCTATGGTGAGATATACAATTTCGATTGGAACAACAATTTCGATAACCCCATATTGAATTCGGTAACGGTTCAACCCTTTGTGGGAGGCGATCCCAATACGCCGGCTGGAAATACGGATTGGCAGGATGTAATGTATAAAACCGGTATTGTGACCAATAATAGCTTAACCGCTTCAGTAGGTAATAAGAATTCTTCATTGGAAGTAAACCTTGGATATATCAAAAACACCGGCATGTTAAGGTTCACCGGGTATGACCGCCTGAGCGGTAGTATCAGTGCATTAACACGTGCCTTCAACAACAAGGTTTCCTTTGGTATAAATGTCCGGATCGCCAACTCCAATGAAACGTTAACCGCCCGGGACCTGGGTGGTGCAACAACAACGTTTTTGGCGGTAACGTTAGCTCCCACTATCCCGGTATATCAAAAAGATGGCGTAACCTACGCCGGTGAATCAGGCGCAGGTTACTCCGACAGAAATAATCCATTGCACATGCAGGACCTCGCAAAATGGAACAATGCAAATCGCCTGGGCACATTTGGAAATGTTTTTGTAGAAATCCAGCCCGTTAAAAATCTATTCTTCAAATCAAACATTGGAGCAGACAACAACAACTATTTAAATAAAATTATAACACCCACCTTTACAGAAGGAGCATTAAGTCGCACCACTAATAGTTTGCTTTTTGATCAAAACCATTATCTAAGCCTTACCTTTTCTAACACACTGCGTTACAACTGGGATTTAAACCGGAACAACAATTTTAAGTTCCTGGTAGGTACAGAATATATTAAAACTGACGTTGATTTCCAGACAACGAAAAAAGAAGGTTACGCCCTGCAAACTGAAGACTATTTCACATTGAGCGCTGGTACCGGCAACACCACGGTATCAGGTGGATCAACGGGGAACAGGTTGTTCTCACTTTTCGGTCGTGTTGACTACAATTTTTCTGATAAATATTTGGCCGCAGTAACGATCCGACGTGATGGTTCCTCCCGTTTCGGAACAGACAACCGGTATGGTATTTTCCCCGCAGCATCTGTTGGATGGAGAATAGACAGGGAAGAGTTCATGAAAGACAATTCTCTATTCTCAGAACTGAAACTAAGGGTTGGTGTTGGCCGTGTAGGTAACCAGGAAATTGGGGATGTGTCACGCTTTGGGTTATTTGATACACGCTATGGTACCACACAGAACCAACTTACCCCCGGCTTTTGGGAACAGTATATGAACATCGGTACAGCTTATTCATTATCTGGTGCGAATACAGGCGTACTACCCTCAGGTTTTGTTCAAACGCAGGCAGCTAACCCAGCACTGAAATGGGAAACAACAGATGAAATCAATGCTGGGTTAGATTTTTCAATTCTGGACAATAGAATCTTTGGCTCATTCGATTATTTCTCAAGAAAAACAACGGGCATACTGATTACACCCCCGGTAGCATCAGCCTTGGGAGAAGGGCAAACCAAGCCTGTAAATGGCGCATCAAAAAGTAATCAAGGTTGGGAATTTGTTATCGGTTATCACGGTCAAAAAGCAGGCAACTTTGTGTATAATGTGCAGTTAAATTTTGCCCACTTCAGGGATGCAATTACAGAGTTGCCGGAAAACGTACGACCAGCTTACCCAGGCAATATTGATAATACGATCATCGGGCATTCACAATTTGATATTTTCGGTTATAAAACCGACGGACTATTCCAATCCCAGGAAGAAGTCGACAAGGCTCCCACTCAGATCGGCGCTGGCCCCGGCAGAATTCGATATGTTGATATTAACAATGATAATGTAATTAATGATTTAGACAGAACATGGATAGGCACCACACTCCCGGCGCTTGAATATGGAGCAAGGGTTGATTTAGCATACAAAAACTTTGATTTATCCATATTCGGATCTGGTGTAGCGGGCAGAAAAGGATTTGATGTATATACCTTATTCAATAACCTGATGAAAAGCAGGGAAAATGTTGGACCAGGCGTATTCAACGGATGGACCGCGCAAAACACGAATACAAACGTTCCTTCCTTAACACTTAAAGACAATAACAGTGAAGGCCGTACTTCCGACTATTTCATAGTAAGTACCTCCTATTTCAAATTGCGGAACATTCAGCTCGGTTATAACATTGTTACCAAAGCTGTTTTTTCACGATTAAGACTTTTCTTCATGGCTGAAAACGCATTCTGGTTCAAAGACAAAAGCT
>DASUFG010000178.1:0-6857 GCA_036274715.1 Agriterribacter sp. | reverse complement strand
AAGGGCTGGATGGAAATCCGGCCCGTTTCTAAATCCAATATCCTATGAAAAACCAATAATGAGACACTAATTCCGTGGGGAATGTTGCATGTGAACCGGGATTAATTTTAGCTGAGAGGATTATTTGGGAGAATTGGCAGGTAAGCCCGGATTATTGAAGTAATTTATTGTAGAGGCGAATAAAAAAAGGGCTGGATGGAAATCCTGCCCCGTTTTAAATCCAATATCCTATGAAAAACCAGACATATAACGAGATGTCTGATTTTTATATTGTTGCGAATGAAAATTTTATTTCCAGGTGCCAGTAAATGCCTTCCTGTATGCTTCAAAAGGGGTCTTCCCATAGTGCCCCTCGCCAAAATATTTTAATATAAGCTCCATGTCATCGGTTTTCAAATACCCGGGAATAACCTGCGGGGCAGAACCATCTGCCGGTAAAATAACTGTGGACGGGTAGGAAAGCTGCCCACCAGTTAACATTATTGCATAATCATGTACTTTATAATTGGTATTGTATTGATATTGTTTTCCCCGCCAGTCAAGAGGTTCCCTGGTTTCCGCATTTATTTTTACCGGGTAAAAATTATTCTGTATGTATTGAATAACGTCGTTATTGGTATAGGTGTTTTTATCCATTACTTTACACCAACCACACCAATCGGTATATAAATCAATAATAATCGCTTTTTTTTGAGCGGCATTTTTAGCTTCCGCTTCTGCAAGGGTCAACCATTGCAGCTTTTCATGTTTAAGTGAACTTACTATTGTTGTATCTGTATTAATGAGTGCAGCACTTGAAGATGCTTTCACGCGCGGAAAGCAAATGGCTATGCCAATACATATTAAAATACCGGATATTTGCACTTGGTTCCTTTTTAATTACACAAATATAACTCAGAATTGAAGCGGAAAATTGTTGTTGCTATTACCGGGGCAAGCGGTTCCATATATGCCCGGCAAATCATTGATAAATTATTGGCCATATCCGGACAATGGAATGAACTTGCATTGGTGGTTACAGACAATGCGAAAGCCGTTTGGAAAACAGAATTGGATAGTGAATCGTATGATCAATACCCTGTTAAAATTTATGGGAAGAGCGATTTTAACGCACCCTTTGCATCAGGGTCGGGACAGTTTGATACCATGATCATTATCCCCTGTTCGATGGGTGCCCTGGGCAGAATAGCTAATGGTATTTCAAATGATCTTATTACCAGGGCCGCGGATGTTATTTTAAAAGAAAGAAGAAAACTGGTTTGTGTGGTGAGAGATACGCCATACAACCTTATACATATCCGTAATATGGAAACCGTAACCTTAGCAGGAGGAATCATTTGTCCTGCAACACCTTCTTTTTACAATCGTCCTCAAACCATAGAAGCGGTAGCTGCTACGGTAGTTGACCGCGTGCTCGACATTTGCGGATTTACTATTTCCTCATTCCGGTGGGGAGCAAATGTTGATGAAGATCCTTCGCCTTTAACTAATACCTGAAACCTAATACCTGAAACCTAATACCACCACCTACTGCAAATCTATTACCTCAACTCCCGGGTATTTATTGGGATCGAAAGTAAAGAAACTATCCTCTAATTTGACATTGGGAACAAAGCTGGTAACATGGTATAAGTAGCGGTTGCCATTCTTTTCAAACAACCTTGTAGAAACAATATTTTTCGTGGCTTTGTCGACTAAGACAAGCACTTTAAAAAATGGCTTGCTTTTATCAGTGGGTGTCAATTCTATTTCCTGCAGCGTTTTTCCTTTTTCCTTTTTTTCATCATTCAGCTTATACAAAAAATCCTTATCATAAAAGTTTGTGAATATTTTTTGAGGCGTAAAGTTGTTACCGCTGGCTTCAAATTTGGTCAATTGAACCTCGTTAGCCGCTTTATCATAGGTCCATGATTTTTCTCCGTTGCAAAAAATATCCTGGTCGGTTAATTCAACCTTGTATTTATTGCCCTTCATATAAGCTGTTCCCTTTTTGGTGCCTTGTATTTTTCCTGCAGCATTTTCAATTTGTAATATAAAGGTCGCTTTAACAGAGTGGTAACTTTTAAATTTAGCGGTTACTCCATCGAGTATTTTTTTAGCATCGGGATCGTTCATTCCGAGTGTGCTGGCTGAAGTTTGTGCAAGTCCGGAAATCGTAATTAAAGTCAACAATGTGGTAATAGCTAATAATCCTTTCATCACTTTTTTTATTGATTGGTAAAAGTAAGAATACTTAGAGCAATGACGCTTAATATGGCAATATAGTTTAGTATAATAGTGCTAATAAATTGTTTAAGTTATAATGCCTGCAAAAAATCCTCCAATTCCATTTCTGTTTTAAACAGTACATCCCTGGCTTTACTACCCTGGTTGGGTCCTACAATGCCCGCGGATTCCAGTTGATCCATGAGTCGCCCTGCGCGGTTATACCCTAATTTCATCCGGCGTTGTAATAGCGATGTTGATCCAATCTGGCTTTGAACAATGAGTCGCGCTGCTTCTTCGAACAGGGGATCGCGGTTACCCGAATCAAAATCTTTGCCTTCCAGTTCCTTTTCGTCAATATATTCCGGTAAATAAAAGGGTTGGGGATAACCTCTCTGTTCACCAATAAAATCAACCACTTTTTCAACCTCAGGCGTATCTACAAATGCACACTGCACCCTGGTTACTTCACCATTGTACGATACCAGCATATCCCCGCGCCCGATCAGTTGTTCGGCACCCCCTGTATCTAAAATAGTACGTGAATCAATTTTTGAAGACACTTTAAAAGCTACCCTGGCAGGGAAGTTGGCTTTGATTGTGCCCGTTATGATATTCACAGACGGACGCTGTGTGGCTATGATAAGATGTATACCAACGGCCCTGGCCAATTGCGCCAAACGGGCGATCGGCATTTCAATTTCCTTACCTGCAGTCATAATCAGATCTGCAAACTCATCTATTACCAGAACAATGAAAGGTAAAAACTGGTGGCCCTTTTCGGGATTAAGCCTTCTTGCTACAAACTTTTCGTTGTACTCCCTGATATTACGACAACCTGCTTCCTTAAGCAGGTCGTAGCGGTTGTCCATTTCAATACACAAGGCGTTAAGGGTATGCACCACCTTTTTGGTATCGGTAATAATCGATTCTTCCTCCCCGGGTAGTTTAGCCAAAAAATGTTTTTCTATCAACCGGTATAAGCTTAACTCCACTTTTTTGGGATCAACCATCACCAATTTCAGTTGCGAAGGGTGTTTTTTGTATAAAAGAGATACCAGTATGGCATTAATGCCAACGGACTTACCCTGACCTGTGGCGCCAGCCATTAAAAGGTGCGGCATTGTGGCAAGGTCCACAATAAAGTGTTCGTTATCTATCTTTTTACCCAAGGCTATGGGTAGTGAAAATTTGTTTTGTTGAAACCTGTCAGAAGACAAAAGCCCTTTCATACTCACAATCGTCTTTTTTACATTGGGGACTTCAATGCCAATTGTACCTTTTCCCGGAATAGGTGCAATGATGCGGATCCCTAAGGCTGCAAGACTCAATGCAATATCATCTTCGAGGTTTTTTATGCGTGAAATACGAACGCCCGCTGCGGGAACGATTTCATATAAGGTAACGGTAGGGCCTACTGTAGCGGATATCTGGCGGATATCGATGTCGTAGTTTTTCAGCGTATTAATGATCTGGTGCTTATTGGCTTCCAGTTCAGAAGAATCCAGTACAATTTTTTCGCTCCCGTGTGTTTCCAGCAAATCGAGTGATGGATATTGATAATCTTTCAGGTCAAGTACCGGATCATAAGGTGGCAGGTTCTGTACTTTTTTTATGGCTGTATCTTCTTCTTCAGGAAAATCATCTTCGGTTTCTTCTTCAATATCATCCATCGCATTAATCTGCAATTCCAGTTCCAATTCTTCCTCTGTTCTCTTCTTTGATTTAGTGATTGGTGGTGTGGGCGGAATCAGTGGATCAACTTCTGAAGGGTTTAATTGGCTGTCGACACCATTGGCAGGAGGTATCACTACAATTCTTCCGTGATCCTTTAGCGTATTGCCTTTTGCATCCCTGCCTATATTTTCCTCTGTAAACAACTTCGCCTCTTCCGTAAAGGAGTTGTCAACAGGCACTAATTTCCCATTTTCGTGATCGCCCGCATATTTAGGCTTTTTCGAAGGCAAAGTAAAGGAGGGATTGAACCTCCAGATAAAAAATGAAAAACCTGCCACAATTAACAAGGCTGCTGTTCCCAGTTGGCCCAATAACCCGCTTAGCCAACTGCTGCTTATGTTTCCTGCTTCTCCGCCCCAGGGAAAGCTACTGCCCTTTGTAATAAAGGCAAATGCCGTGCTGAAAAAAATAAGTCCCACAACAATATACCTGAAATTGCGCCAGGGCGAAAAGACCTTTCTTCCAAATAATAAATTAACACCAACGATAAAAAAGAAAACACAAAAAAGGTAGGAAGACATTCCAAATCCCTTAAAAAAAAACAGGTGAGAAGCATAAGCACCTATGCGGCCGAGCAGGTTAGCCGCTTCTATATTGTCACCAAACAAAAAGGCGGAGAAACCCTGGAATACTTTGTCCTGGTCCTGTCGCCAGGTAAAAATATAGGAAGTAAATGCAATAAACAGGAAAAATGCCGTAAGCAGCAGAACCGTACCCAGTATTTTATGGGTACGTTCATCCTTTACCAACTCCGTTACTTTGATTTTTTCGGTTTTATCACTGGTAAGTTTTTCAGGATCAGGCGATTTGGACTTACTGTTTTTTAGTTTATTGGCCATGTAACTGCAAACCTATGGTTAAATACGGACAAAGATAAGACGATAAAATGAGGCTTTGTACAATTGGAACCATTTGCAGGCGAAATACCAAAATGCTATATTTGGTTATCACTATATTTCCCTAACCTTTACATTGTGCATAAAATCTTAAAACTACTACCTGTCATTATTACACCTTTCTTTTTTTTGGTTACTTCCGCACAATACCGGCATTATCCCGGTTATATTAACCCCAAATCATTTCCTGACGATCTTGTACTCGATTCAACCCAATACGACATGGCATTTACGGATAGTGCTGTAGATATTTCCAGTATTTCTTTATTGCCGTATCGTAATCCGTCAAAGCAACTTAACTCCCCTGGTTTAATTGAAGGCAATCTGAACAGGAAACATATCTACATCAGGTTTTTGCTTACCAATACATCAGACAGCAGCCAGCCTCTTTATTTTTACCCCGGCTACTATTTTAAATCCATTTATTTATTTAAAAAGGCTGCTGACAGCAGCGCTTCCGCAACTGCCTCATTACCTGGTGTTATACCCGGCATCAAAAATGGGAATGCATTCAGGCGTATCGTTGTAAACCCCCATGAAACCAATGTGTATTATGTGCAGTTGCAGCCCGTAAAAATCAGGAAAAACAGGCTTTCAATCAACCTGCTACATCCGGGATATCTTAAAACATACGTGGCTCTAATGCAAGGTGAAACAGTTTCTCCCGACATTTTTAATTACATGATGGTAGGAGTGATGTGTATGATGGTTTTATTTGCTTTGGCGAATTATGTATTAACGGCAAAGAAGGAATTTCTTTATTATTGTTTGTATGCCGCACTTATTGCCTTTGTATTATTTTCTAAAAGTTACTTAAACAAATCCGCTAACGATTTTATTTATTTTTTTGAAGAATATCTTGACTTTCTGCTGTTTATTACCGGGGTTTTATGCTATATCGTTTTTATAAGATACTTTCTAAGCACCCGTACCCAATATCCATCCGTGGATAAAGTATTGAAAATAATCGAATTTATATATATAGGATTTATTATTATTCACGCTTTTATCTATTTGCTGGGTAATGATATTGTAATGATAGAACAGATGGAAGACCTGGTCAAATATACCATGCTGGCAGGAGTTTTGTTATTTGTTGTTTTAGGATTCAGGCAACACAATCGATTGGTCAATTACCTGGTATATGGAAATCTGTGTATGCTTGTTTTTGGTTTTATTTCAGTGGCTATTTCGGTAGCACAAATTCCTTTACATGGTATTTTCACATCTTCTCTTTTTTATTATGATCTTGGAATGGTAACTGAATTGGGGTTTTTTCTCCTGGGATTGACTTATAAAGGCAGACAGGAATTGGTTGAAAAAATAAAGATAGAGGATGACCGGAACCTGCTGGCGGAAAAGAAGGGGTTTGAAAAACAGCTAGCCACCATCCAGGCGGAGCATGATGAAAGAGACCGGATATCTGCTGATATGCATGATGAATTAGGTGGCGGCATGACAGCCATCCGCCTGATGAGTGAATTGGCTAAGCACAGGATGAATAAAGCCAACCTGCCGGATCTTGAAAAAATATCCGAATCGGCCAATGATTTGCTGGATAAGATCAACGTGATTATCTGGAGCATGAGCCATAATAATGATACGCTGATTAGCCTGGTGGCGTACATAAGAGCCTATGCATTCGAGTTTTTTGAAAATCATTTGTTAGCATATGATATACGCATTCCAGATGAAATCCCAGAGGTTGAAATGAGCGGAATAAAAAGACGGAATATTTTTTTTTCGGTGAAAGAAATTCTAAGCAATATAGTTAAACATTCAAAGGCTACACATGTGCAATTGGGCATATCCGTTGAAGACCACCTGGAGATTGTTATAAAAGACAATGGAATTGGTATTGCGCACGATATCCCGGGTGGTGCCGATAGTGGATTGGCAACTATTCATAAAAGAATGCAATTGATTTCGGGCGCTTTTTATGTGTTGAACGACAATGGTACCCGTGCCGTGTTGGAGGCAGAATTTTGAAGAGCCTGAAGTTTTTAACGCGTAGGTTCT
>DASUFG010000177.1:0-2467 GCA_036274715.1 Agriterribacter sp. | reverse complement strand
AAGAGATTCTATCAAAGGCACCGGCGTCGAACCAGGAAGTGTCTGTTTTTTTTTCAGCATCCGTATATCTATTTTCGTAATAGGAATTCATTCCCTCATCCAT
The DNA here is from genome assembly GCA_036274715.1 of Agriterribacter sp. Lineage (GTDB taxonomy): Bacteria > Bacteroidota > Bacteroidia > Chitinophagales > Chitinophagaceae > Agriterribacter. The sequence goes on along the minus strand of DASUFG010000177.1, from coordinate 2,364 downwards.
CCATGGAAAACTTCGTTCGTTGGTGGCTAATATGCCGTAGAACCAATTGTGCCCAACTTCATGCGCAATGATGCGCTCCGTGATGGCTTTATCTTTTTCAGCCGCAATAAGGGCTATGGTTGGGTATTCCATCCCGCCGCTCATTTCCGGTGGGCCCTCCACGATACTTACATTACGGAATGGATATTCTCCTAAGGATTGGGAGTAGAAGCGAACTGCCTTTTTCGTATACGCCATGCTGTTAGTCCATTTGGACTGACCTGCCGGCGTATAAAAAGAATACACGCCAATAATTTTACCGGATTCCAGTGCGCAGGTATCATAATTTACGATAAACCTTTTATCTGCAAACCAGGCAAAATCGGGTACATTAGCCTGTTTGTACAGCAGTGTTTTGGTGTCGGAATCTGAAATTGGGAAGAGCTGTTTGAATGTTTTATAGGATCCGGATTTTGTTTTTTTCCTGTGCCTGATGGCTTCCCACGTAAATGTGCTCCTTGTTTTCAGCCATTGCTTTTCTTCTTCATTTTGCAACTCGCCTGTAGCCGCAACCACATAATTACGGGGAAGGGTAATAGCCACTTCAAAATTTCCCAGTTCACTGTAAAATTCTCCTTGTTCCAGGTAAGGCATAGCATGCCACCCTTTTTTATCGAATACCGCTGGCTTGGGAAACCATTGCGTTACCTGGTAGGATTGTCCGGCATGACCACCCCTCGAAAAATTGTCCGGAAGTTTAACATGAAAGGGCGTGGTGATGACGATTTGCCCTTCCGGTACCAGCGGTGAAGGCAATATTAACTTAATGATATCAAGATACTCAGGATGATCTTCTATATCCGCTCTTGCCTCGTTAACCCTGAAATCAAGTTGATTGATAAAGCCTTTTTGTTGAGGTGAGGAAAAATAAAATTTTGTATTTCCGTTTTCCAACATCTGCTCACTGAAAGCCGTTTTGTCGTTTTTATAAGCATTGGGCCATACATGAAACCAAATATAGCGCAGCGTATCGGGAGAATGATTGGTGTAATGAATTTTAATAAAACCGGTAAGGCTGTGTTCCATATCATTGAGCGATACATTAATGGAGTAATCAACCTGTTGCTGCCAGTAGTTTTGCTGCGCGAAAGCCCCCGCAAGCGAAATTTTGAAGACCATAAACAACAGCAATTTTTTCACCAAGGCGATCGGTTTTTTCAAAAGTAATGGAAATAAGCAATAACCATAAGTTCTTGTCCTGGCATACCATGGATAGATTGGAATTTAAGAAATTGATGAAATAGAGGAATGCCTTACCATTAACGACCTTTTCCTTTTAGAATAATACGCAGGGTATGCAGCATGATTTTAAAATTTAAAGCAAGGGAAATATTTTCGATATACACGAGATCGTATTGCATGCGTTCAATCATTTCTTCTATATTTTCGGCGTAACCAAATTTCACCATTCCCCAACTGGTGATGCCCGGTTTTACTTTCAGTAAATATTTAAAGAAAGGGGTTTGTGCATTAATCTGTTCTATATAAAATTGCCTCTCCGGACGCGGCCCCACCAGGCTCATTTCGCCCTTGATTACATTCCAGAACTGCGGTAGTTCGTCGATACGCCATTTGCGCATAGTTTTGCCCCAGGCGGTAATTCGCAGATCGTTATGTGAAGACAATGCCGGACCGTTTTTTTCCGCATCAGCATACATAGAGCGAAATTTGTACATGAAAAAAGGGGTCCCTTTATAACCTATTCTTTGCTGGGTATAAATGATGGAGCCGGGAGACGAAAGCCTTACCCGCAATGCAGCATATAAAAGCAGGGGTGAAAGGATAATCAAACCCGCTATAGAAATTGATACATCCACCAGCCGGATGAAATACAACTGCCACTCGGGCATAAGTCCGGTTTTGATATCAATCAGGGGTGCATCCAACACATTTTTTGTGCGAACTGAGCCGGCGAGTATGTCAAGATTGTTGGGCGCGATCTTTATTTCTATATCACGTTCACTTATCCGGTTGATGATGGCCGTAACTTCTGCCGGGAAAGAGTTTTCGAGTGCAATGATCACCTGGTCGGGATTAACGGTTTCCAGTATTGATTCAAGGGCATCTATATTGCCAAGATGGGGGAGGTGCTGATGCAACCCGTTACGGGAGGCATCTGTATTGATAAACCCGTTGAACTGATATCCTAAGGAGCCCCTGTTTTTATTGATTTCTTTGAAGATGTGAATGGCCGTTGAATTGTTGCCTATGATTATCGTGTTAAACCAAACACGTCCCTTTTTTAATTGCTCGTTGGCCATGTCAAGCAATATCATCCGCCCTGTCCATATCAATATTAGATGTAAGAAAAACAAGGAAAAGAAG
>DASUFG010000176.1:0-5493 GCA_036274715.1 Agriterribacter sp. | reverse complement strand
ACCTTTGGCTGCCCGGATTCGGTGCGTTGCGCAGATTGGGATTATCTTGATCATATTTATATCCGGCGCAAGGGGGGCGTTAACAGCAAGTCGCTCGACTATCCCATCGGCAGAATGCTTACGCCGTATGGAGGCGCTTTTGGCAAAGACTGGTCGTTCGACTGGCAATCGGATATTACCGATTTTAGTTTGTTGTTGCGCGACAGTGTTGAGATTGAATATGAACATACCGGTTATGAACCTGCTGATGACCGGGGCTGGAAAATTACTGTGGCGTTTGAAATGGTGGAGGGCAACCCTGCATTACTGCCCGTGTCCATTCTTAAAGTGTACGATGGTCATTTTACCTACGGCGACAGCACGCAGGATATTGAGGCGGCACTAAAACCCGTTTCATTCGTTGCCGAAAAAAATACAAGACATGCCCGTTTAATTATTTTTCAAACCGGTCATGGTATGGATGCGAATGGATGCGGCGAATTCTGCAGCCGCTACCGCGAAATATGGTTTGATGGGAAAATGATTGACAAAAGGGATATCTGGAAAAAATGCGGCGACAATCCATTGTACCCTCAAGCCGGCACATGGATCATCGACCGCGCGAACTGGTGCCCCGGCTACCTGCAGCAACCGGATGTGTTTGACCTGACCGTAACTAACGGTAAAGAGCACACTGTAGATATAAACATGGAGCCATACACTACGTTGAAGCCCAGTGCCACCGAGGTCATTTGTGCGTATCTTATTCAATACGAAAAGCCGAAGGCGCAACATGATGTAGCCATGGAAGACATTGTTGTGCCCACGAACAAAAAAACCTGGCTCCGTTCAAACCCATCCCGTGCTGGTCCTTCTATTGTGATCCGTAACCTGGGTGCAAAGCCCTTGAAGCAGTTCCGCATTCAGTACGGTACCGATGGTTTTGATCTGCGGGAGTATGTTTGGAAAGGCGATCTGCCATTCAATCAACAAATAAAAATTGATTTGCCTGGAGTAATTCAGGGTAAAGCTGGTCATAATGTTTTTAGAGTATCGCTCGCTTCGCCCAATGGTAGAAAGGATGGTAATAACATCGACAATATTATGCGCACGGAATTTTCAAAAGCGCCTGTTCATGGTACCCGTTTAGTATTTAACCTGCATACCAATAAACAACCCGAACACAATAGCTATGTATTGCAGAACAGCAACCGTAAAGTAATGTATGAAAAAACATTGGGTTCATTAAAAGCTGAAACCGATTATAGGGATACCTTTCAACTTGCACCAGGTTGCTACGAATTGATCGTGCAGGATACCGCCCGTAACGGATTGGAATTTTGGTTTAACAGTCGCGGCGGCAGGGGCTTTGCCCGGCTGTTGGATGAGAAGAACCGGTTGCTGAAAGATTTTGACGCCGATTTTGGCAGTGGCATATATTACAGCTTTGAAGTATCGGGCGATTCAACTCAATTTACAGCGCCCGATGATCAACCTGCGGTAGGTGTGTTTCCAACGCGCACCCGGGCCAAAACCACCATGGATTATTTCAGTAATAAGGCGCAGCGGGTAGTGGTGAAATTGGTAACAGATCCCGGAAATGAGGTGGTAGAGGAGCATGTGTACGAAAACCTGAAGGAAGGCGTTTTTGACTACGACCTTTCGTATCGCCCGGCACAGCGGTATTATTTAAAAGTATATGTGAACGACAAACTGGTGTATAATAAACGGGTACGGGTAGGACAATAGTTATTTTGTGAAAAGGTTTTTGATAAGAAAAGCTGCTCATTTTTGGAATTTCGCCGTATTCCATTACCTTTGCCACCCTTTAGGATAGGAATAGGATACAGTACTTTCTTAAAGACGGTTTCGGGAGGTAGTTCAGCCCGGACGTAGAAAATCATCGCGACGAAAGGAGTGATAGATTTTCAAAGTTCCCGATGCATATCGGGATAGAATTTAAAGAACGGGAGGTAGTTCAGCCCGGTAGAATACGTGGTTTGGGACCACGGGGTCGCAGGTTCGAATCCTGTCCTCCCGACAGAAACACTTTCTTTTTGAATCAAAACCTGTAAATATTAATCATTTACAGGTTTTTTCATTTTACAACCTGCCCCATTTTATCAGAAAATATCAAACTCCCGGTGAGGTAAACAGTGAGTTCAAATCTGGCATAGGCTTTGAACTCACCAGGTCGTATATAATCCACTGAATCATAATTGATTGCGTTCATTTATTTGATGGCATTTGATAGGATTCGAAATGGATTCGAACGTGTGGAGATACATAAAACGTGAAGAGTGAATTCAAATCATTTCAAAACTTATCAAAAATTGGAGTATGAGAACAACGCATTCTTTTGCCATCGATTTCATCATCAGGAGGTGCAAGGAAAACAAAGACAAGGCAATGATTTTTGCACGCATTACGGTTGATGGCGAGCGGAAAGAAATATCATTGAAGGAAATAATCAATAGTGATGATTGGAACAATGGGCAGCAAAAACTAAAAGGAAAATCAACGCAGCCAAAGGGAATTAACAACTGTATAGATGATGCCCGATTCAGATTAAAACAGAAGTACAGGGCGCTGGAGGAAAGTGGATCAATCATCACAGCCGAAACCATCAAACAGGCCTATCTCGGTGTGCAATCCATGCAAAAACAATACACACTTACCGAACTGTTGGATTATTATTATAGAATCTGGAAAGATAAATTGAAAGATGGCTCACTGAAGAATTACAGAACCACCATCGCCTATTTAAAACTATTTGTTGTACATCACTATGGAACCAGTCGGGTTTTTTTGTCCAGGGCCGATATGCAACTGGCTACCGAATTTGAATACTATCTCCGCAATAATCCCATTAAGCAACATGATCCCTGCCGTGGCAATGGCGTTGCCAAACATATTCAAAGACTAAAGCGCATATTGAATTGGGCTGTAGAAATTGACTGGTTAAAAATAAACCCGGTTGAAAAATACAGCTGCCCGCTTAAAAGAAGTAAACGCAAAAAACTTGACATACGGGAGCTATTGGTATTACAGGAAAAAGCCTTCCAGGATAAAACATTGAATTTGGTAAAAGACCTGTTTATTTTCAGCTGTTACACGGGGTTGGCATACGCAGACGTAATCCAGTTAAAACCGTGTGATATTCAAAAAGACAACAATGGCATACTGTGGTGCAGGATATTCCGTCAAAAAACCGATGGACTCTCACAGGTTCCTTTACTTAAACCTGCCCTTGCCATATTAAACAAGTACGAAGGGCAGTCTCCGGGACGCATCTTCCCCTATTTAACAAATCAAGCCATCAACAGATGCCTGAAAGTGATGCAGGAAGCCTGTGCTATTTCTGTACCTCTCACCTTTCATATTGCCAGGCATACTTTTGCAAAAACGATTGCGCTGAAAAATGGTGTACCGCTTGAATCTATACAACTCATGTTAGGACACTCAAAAATCAGTACAACTCAGATCTATGCGGATGTGGACGAAGAAAAAATATTGCAGGACATGCAGGGTATAGATCAGAAATTAATAGTTAAAAGAGAGTATTTGAAAATCGAAAAGAGTCTTATATCATGATGACATTAATTACTAATACTGACTTTTATTGTTTATCGCCTATCATCTATAGTCTTTGGTTAAGCAGTAATATAGGATCGAGTAAATATTCAATCAGCACAACTATACCCCACATGAATTATTCACAGAGTGTGTATATTTGATTACAATATTGTTTTTTTCACAAACTCACGTTGGCTGCAACCCTTTCATCTTCATACCCCAAAAATGAAGTATGTATAAAAATCACCTTTAAAACGAACGTTATGAATTGGAACATTTTTAACCCGTTATTATTAATTTGAGTTTTATCCCTTTCTATTGTTACAAACACAAAAATAATAAGGCTTACGACCCTATAGCAAGTGTAAGCAGGAAGAAACTTTCTTCCAAAGCCTTTACGCTATGGGGTATTTTTTCGCGAAGTACTATCATTTGCCCTTTTTGTAAAGTGGTAGCTTCAGATTCAGCGGTAAAATTTATTTTTCCTTCCAAAACCTGGACACTAATGATACCGTTGGCAGTATGCCTTGTAAGCTCCGTGCCTTTATGCAGCCCAAGCAAAACAATGCGCATTCTATCATTTTTAAATATGGTGATGGAGTTGCGGTCGCTTTCTTTCCAGGTACTTTCATTGCGTAGCTGCTCAATAAAAAAATTAAGATCCATTTCTACGATGTCAGCATTTAGAAGGCGATCACCTTTAGGGCGCAGAGGAGTTGCTTCATTTGATTTATTTTCCATTTTGCAGATTTTAATGTGTGAATTAATTAACTTTCTCTCATTTCTGAAAGGCTTTAATACTTTGCAACAGTTAGCTATCCAACAATCTCGTCACCTATTACTTCTATTTTTACATTCTCTAAATTTTTATCAATCAAAACCTGGCAGGCTAGGCGAAAATTTCTTTGCGTAATACCTGCTTTGCTTAAAGTCCTTTCCTCATTTCTATCAAAGATATTTACGACGTCGGGCAATCCTTCAATTTTTACAATACAAGTGCCACATCGCCCCATTCCTTTACATTCACCAAAATCTTCAATATATATATTGCCATTTAGCAACGCCATTAAACTGCGATATTCCCGCTCATAGGTTTGCAGTGAAAATTCTTCTCCCTCACAGTAGGCAGTAAAATATATCCGTTTTCTATCCATTGTCTCACTTTTTGTTCAACCAAAATAGGTCGGCAAAATCATCTTTCGATGTGCTATGTTTTTCGCTTAATTGTTTGCCAATGTTCTCTAGTTGTTCATTGGTTAGCACCTGTTCAAGGTTCGGAAATAATTCCCTTTCTTCATACCGCACATGGGCATATACAAACTCTGCCAAACTTGTTAATTGAAGTTTTACGACATCTTCGGCGGTACGTAATGCTTGTATCTTTTCCTGAATCTGTATATGTTCATCCAGTGCCCGTTGGACCTTGTCATCCACCAACGGGGCAAACAATATTGTTTCTTCTTCCAAAAAGTGAAGCTGCTGATGTTGCTGCCAGAAGTATTGAACATACTTGAGCATTCTATCAACATCCACTTCATGTTTTAAACCTGTCCTTATTTTCCAGCAGAACAGCAAGGTGGCATGATGGTCTTTTGATAAACTTACAATATGCTCATTTCGTTGGATAGGCTTCTTTTCCATAATTTTTAAATGAAGTGACACAAAATTATTTTGCTACTCTTGAACACCTCATTGTTTGTCCAAAAACGATTGTAAAACAACCGCCTGGTTATGCTCTTCGTCCTTGGCTCCATAAACAAGGGTAATGGTTTTATGGGTTTTTACAAGTGCTAACAAATCATTCAGCGCCGGCGATTTTTATAACTCTTCAGTGTATTTGATGGTAAATGAAGCCCGCTTTGTTTCTTCGTGATTAAACCACTTGCGCAATTCAGCCAAAGGAGCAATTTCCTTCATCCACACATCAATGTCAGCCTC
>DASUFG010000175.1:0-2876 GCA_036274715.1 Agriterribacter sp. | reverse complement strand
ATCGTCGACCCACGGGATATAACCGGGAAGAATACTAACCAGTTTGGATTAAGTGATGCCACCATATCTGGCTTTTTTTCACCCGTGAAATCGAAGAATGGAATGATCTGGGGTGCGGGCCCTGCTTTTTTGATCCCCATTGGAACGAATAATCTGCTAAGCACCCGCAAATGGGGAATAGGTCCAACTGCCCTGGTATTAAAACAGTCAAATGGATTAACCTATGGTTTTTTAGTGAACCAATTATGGTCTTTTGCGGGAGATGAAAACCGCAGCAATGTGAACCAGATGTTCCTGCAACCTTTTTTTGCAAAAAATTTTAAAAGCGGCGCCGGCCTGGGGCTCAATGCGGAAATAACGTCTAACTGGGAAGCCGGCACTACCATAGCATTTCTTAACCCGATCGTTACCGGTGTCACAAAACTGGGCAAGCAGATCATTCAGATGGGAATTGGGCCCAGGATTCCATTGGGTGGCCCGGAAGAAAGTAAACCGGATTTTGGATTAAGGGGGGTGTTGACTTTTGTATTTCCGAAATAGCAGGTCAACAAAGCTTTGTTGACCGGGTATGTGCTGACCAATCAGGATTTAGATAGTTCGGAAACCCTTTCGATAAAACTGGTAAAAGAATAAATCGATAACAAAAAAATCATGAAAAAAATAATCGTCTTCAGTATCAGCGTCGCATTGCTTACAGCCTGCACACAGCCATCTAATACGGGTGGCAGCAACACAACTACAAATGACTCAACTGCTTCCGCTTCAGGTTCTGCCGGCATTCAAATGGATGCTGAGTTACCGGCGAAGCAATCCATTCCTTTTTTGTTTAATGAAATGGATGAGCAACAGGCGGTTCAATGTTATTTATGGGGATTACCTATCGTAGCTTTTGCAGAGTGGCAGCGCATTCATTACGATGTATTTGGTGCAAGCAGCAACGACCTTGTTCTGTATAATTCATACGAAGACAAACTGGGCATTCTTACAGCTAATGCTACTACGCCATACATCATCAGCTTTATCAACCTGGCCAAGAATGGTCCTACCGTAATAGAAATGCCGGCGGGTCATACCGGTGGCGGTTTGAGTGATTTCTGGCAAAGAGAATTGGCGGCCATCGGTGAACTGGGTGCTGACAAAGGCAAGGGTGGTAAGTATGTATTGGTTCCTCCGGGGCAAAAAGATTTTAAGGCGTCCGGCTATTATATCATTCAAACGAGTATGATGAATGTATTCTTTGGTTTTCGTGCATTGGATCCCGAGCCGGCCAAAGCTGAAGCATTAATTAAAGCTGTTAAGATCTATCCTTATGCGCAACGCAGCAATCCTTCGCCAACTAAAGTGGTAAGTCCTGCAGGAAAGAAATACTTAGCCATACAACCCGATGGCCTGGCGTATTGGGAAAGACTGCATGCTATATTGGAAAGTGAACCGATTGAGGAGAGAGACCGGTTTTTCGTTTCTTGGCTCCACAACCTGGGCATTGTGAAAGGAAAGCATTTTAGCCCTACAGATGCGCAAAAGAAAACATTGATAGCGGCGGCTGAACAAGGCAAGCAAATGGCAATTGCCAATTCATTTCAAAAACGTTTTGACAGCGTTTATCACTGGCCCGACAGGAAATGGGATTATGTAATTGCGATGACGAATTCCAGCCAGCGTGCTGAAAATTATGATGAGTTCTTTCGCAGAAGTGCTTACTTCTTTGAAGCAGTTACATTCTCAAATGCCATGATCTCCAAAACACCCAATCTTGGCCAGGCATATCTTGGTGCGTATGAAGATAACGAAGGCAACTGGTTGGATGGTGGCAGCAATTACACCCTGCATATTCCAGCTAATCCGCCTGCTGTTAATTTCTGGTCGGTTACCCTATACGATGCAGCTACAAGATGCCTGATAGATAATCCGCAAAAGAATGCTGACCTCTCTTCAAGAAAAGATTTGATAAAGAACGCAGACGGTTCGGTCGATCTGTTTTTTGGCCCAACGGCACCCGCAGGAAAGGAAAAGAACTGGGTGCAGACATTGCCAAATAAACATTGGTTTGCTTATATGCGTTTCTACGGCCCTACGGTTGCCTATTTTGATAAAAGCTGGAAGTTGGGTGATATTGAAAGAGTGAAATAGAAAGACAGGTCGAAGTTGAAATTCGCCGGCTCTCAGTCATTTTCCTCATCAAAGTGGTAACAGCGCTTATATTACCCCACGATAGCCAGGTGTTGCAGATTTCAACAAACAAAAGAACCAACCATGTATCATAAATCAGTAACCAGATATGAATAAAGCCATCATAAAAAAAACCATCATCTCATGTATACCTGTTTTGCTGCTGGCGTGCGGGCAAAATACAGGCAATAAAACTACAGCTACAGATGGTACGCCCATTACTGCAACAGCGGCTGATACGGTGGTGGAGCAAACCGCCAGGGAAGCTTATGTTTTCGCATTCCCGTTGGTAGTGATGGACGTTACCCGGCGAAAAATGACTGATGGCAATAACAAAGAGGCTGCGGCAATAAATGCATTCTCAAACAAGTCATCCTTTCCGGATGCGAACTTCCGCGACGTGGTAAGACCTAATGCAGATACCTATTATTCCACCGCATCGCTTGACCTGGGTACAGAGCCCATTATTTTATCTGTACCTGATACCAGGGGGCGTTATTATATGATGCCCGTTCTGGATGCATACAGCAATGTATTTGCATCGCCCGGCAGCAGAACAACCGGTACCAAAGCGCATCACTTTCTCATCTCCGGCCCAGGCTGGAAGGGCGCTGTGCCTGCAGGTATGGAACAAATAAAGGCGCCAACAAACATGTGCTGGATCATCGGGCGTACCCAGGTAAACGGTAAAGAAGATGGGGAAAACG
>DASUFG010000174.1:0-2700 GCA_036274715.1 Agriterribacter sp. | reverse complement strand
AGTAAGGCTGGCATTTATTTTTGACGAGCCTTTTTCCGGGAGAATTTTCTGTAAAAATCCGTCGCGTCCGTCGCCGCCGAGAGAGTAGCTGAAGTTTTTAAGTTCGAGGCTGAATTCACAGTCGAGATCCTCCTTGCCGTTAATGGTTTTTATTTTGGGAAGGAGTTTAAACAGAATATCACCGCTGCTTACATCACTATCATTCTTTGCTTCTTCTCCATCTGCTTTTTCTTTCCACCTGATTTCAACAAGCGGTTCAGACCCCAGGATCACGGAGGTGAACACATGAAATGGGGTATTATGCCCCCAAATAAAAGAGCCGTTATAATTTGTAGGAAAACGGATGCTGAAATTTCCTATTTCAGTTCCAAATTCTCCGGGATTAAACTCAAGTCCCAATACATATTGAAACCCTTCGGGTTCTGCACCAGGTTCTGCACCAACGGAAAAAACCGGTATGCTTGCAAAGGAAATCACAGCATCTGTTGTATTGGGTTGGCGAAAATGATCAGGATAAGGCTCGTCATCAGTAAACGACAATGCTTCGCCGGGTACAAACTGCATTTGTAATACCCGCCCGGCAATTTTTGCGGCATTGGGGAAATGATCTTTTTCAGGGTCGAGGTCATGCCCCTGGTTGAAGAGGAAACTGCCAACAGAACTCACTTTTTTTCCCATGATCATAAACAGGATAGATAGCGAAAGGAAGATACCTTTTGTTAGCCGCAATGGATCATCTCCCTTGAAATCACCAACGGGTCTTAGGGCATCGGGATTAAGATCAGAGGATAAAAGTGAACCTAACTTTAACAGTGGGAATAGAGCCAGATCGAGCGCTCTTTTCGTTTCGTTTAACTCCCTGGAAAATATACCCACGGCTTCGCCCAGCGTCGCAATATCAGGGTATTTTTTTGTTATAGCCGTTTGAGCCAGAAAACCGGCCACAGCGCCTACGGCGTTATTAATTGCGGTTTCCAGGTCGGCATCACCGTCCCCGGCATCTTCCAGTCCAAAATAATCGCAAGATTTAAGCAGGTCGTGTAAAGCCTCGTAAACAATATAGAGTTCCCCGATCACCACGGCAAGTCCTGCTATATTGCTTACATTGGGAATATCACTTTTATCGAGACCGAGTTTTTTCCTGAAAGCATCCAACGCGCGTAGTAAAAAATTGAGCTTTTCTTTTGTCTTGGCCTTATCTGCGGCTGCCGGTTTTTCTTTTGCTCCCGCAGCCAACAACAACTCCCCTTTAAATTCCTCATCTTTCACCAACTCACCTAATGGAGCCAGTGCTTTATCCAGTGCATTAATGGCCTTTGTAATACGGTTCATACCAATCAATTGAGCATTTTATACTTAGGATATTTGTTCCAATGGGAAGCCTGGTTTTTCAGAGGTCGGTTTCGCGCTGAGTGACACTTCAGTTCTTAAAAATGGTTCTTCGTAATTACCAGATTCGTCTGTATCCGGCTCTTCCAAAAAGGGATAGAAAAACGCTGACTGCCTCGTGAATAATTGGTCATCTTTCCTTTCAAAATCAATGATGGCAACATGGCTATACCAGTTAACGGTTCGGTTAATATGCGACCTGCTGTAAAACGCGCCACGCTTCATTATTCTTTCCAGGCCCCTTTCGTAAGCAGCACTGCTGTTGTCGTTGGCTACAAGGTCGGCATCCAGGTCGGGTGGGGTTGAAGCCATAGCCTTAAACCTTGTACTGTCTGGTCTTTCATCATTCAGCACATTCATCTTCCAGCGGAAGGAAGGTTCGGGAACGTCTTTTTTGAAAACAATGCGGTTTAGTATTTGGGGCGGTTCACCTGGAACTTTCGGATCAAATTGTTTAAGCGGCCAATCTCTCAATGAAATAAAAACCGGTTTCTTTGATAGTAGGTACTTCACGCGTAGTGGAATATCAACAGATTTTGCATCCGCAAATACCTGGGGTTCAGTTTGAACGCGAAGCTTTACTTTTTCAATGTCTTCTGGTTTTTCCCATCCAATGGAAACAAGGTTGATGAATTCGCGGTTTAATCCGCCAGCCAATGCTGCCTGCGCTATACCTGAAGGAAGTAAACCCATAAGTTGTCCTTCGGGCTTAATATTTTTAAGTGAACTGGAAACCACCTGCACAAACCTGGCGGCTTCGCTTTCATCCTTTGCCCAGTAGTCCATTTCAGTTGTAACGCCGTAATGAACATCTCCCGAAAGAAAAAGAACCCGTTTCAATGTAGCACATCGCTTGAGCATGGCTTCAAACCCGGCTTCGTGGAGCGACCAGTGCTCCACATCGAGGCTGTCCCTGCCTTTATGAACACCTATTCTTTTTTTTATGTTTGATTCTTCATCGGCCGAATTAAAAACGTGTATGGTATCAAGTACCCGTGGAATAATAGGCTGGCCTATGGATTCAATAGCTGAAAGTCCAAGCACCGGTGCCCCGGATATCACAATTGCCAGTGCTGTGCCAAAGGGCAGGGCATTATCCGGAATCTGCTCTTCCAGCGCCTTCTTGCCCAAAAGGTTTGGTGGAAAATGCAGGCCAAACGAAAAATCGCGCCTGGTGCGTGTATCTAAAACAAATACCCGTGCCTGGCTTATTTTTAAAAAGCAATGCCATTTCACCGGTGGGTTGGTAAAGTCGGCAAAGCCAAGGGCCGTATGAAATTTATCGGTGAAAGCTTTATCCTCCGGTGGCCG
>DASUFG010000173.1:0-3846 GCA_036274715.1 Agriterribacter sp. | reverse complement strand
GTATTGTATTGGGAAAGCCCTGGCCGGTAAAAATATCTCCAACAGGTCTTACCATTGCATCAAAAAAGCAACTGATGTATATCGTAACAAAGGAAAACAATTCATTGTATGTTGTAGATATTAAGTCGAAATCCATTTTGAAAACTGTTGCGCTGGGAGCTGAAGCATTTACCTGCCTGCTTTCCCCCGATGAAAAAGTATTGTACATTTCTCTGTGGGGCAACAAGAAAGTGCTGGTATTTGATACAAACAAACAAAGCTTAATAGATTCGATCCAGGTTGGAGATCATCCCAATGAACTGTTACTTACCAGAAACGGTAAGCGTTTATTTGTAGCCAATGCCAACGACAATTCTGTTTCGGTTATAGATACCCGTAATAAAAAAGTAACCGAGGTATTGTCATCGGCGCTTTACCCTGGTTCTCCCCCGGGATCTACCACCAATGGATTGGCATTAACGCCAGATGAAAAAACCTTGTTTATTGCGAACGCTGATAATAATTGCCTGGCTGTTTTTGACGTAAGCGTACCGGTAAAAAGCAAATCGAGAGGCTTTATTCCCGTGGGCTGGTATCCAACCAATATTAAAGTGATTGGGAAGAAAATTTATGTGGCAAATGGAAAAGGAATGAGTTCAAGGGCTAATCCCAATGGTCCCAACCCTACCGGTCAGTCGGTAGTGCGGCATGCCGATAGTGCAGCGGTAAAAACCGTAGAGTATATCGGCGGGCTGTTCAAGGGGACACTGAGTATCATCCAGGTTCCAACAGAGGAAGAACTCGCAGTGTATTCCACGGTGGTGTACGGCAATACACCCTATCACAAAGACCGTGAGCTTTTGGCAACAGGCGAAGCAGGAAATCCAATCCCTTCCAAAATCGGCGATTCGTCTCCTGTTAAATACGTGTTCTACATTATTAAAGAAAACCGTACATACGACCAGGTGCTGGGAGATATGCGGGAAGGAAATGGCGACAGTTCACTCACTTTATTTGGTGAAAGAATCACCCCGAATCATCACGCCATTGCAAGGCAATTTGTGTTGCTCGATAATTTTTATGTGGATGGCGAAGTAAGTATGGATGGACACAACTGGAGTATGGGGGCCTATGCTACTGATTACCTTGAGAAAACCTGGCCAACCAGTTATGGAGGCCGCGGGGGAGATTACTCCGGCGAGGGTCAACGCGAAATGGGCAACAACAAAGGTGGTTTTATCTGGGATCATTGTGCTAAAGCCGGAGTTACTTACCGAACTTATGGAGAATTTGTGGACAATCATAAAGCCAATATACCAGTGCTCGAACATCATTTTTGTCCCTATTATCCAGGTTATGATTTAAAGATAAGAGATACTTTGCGGTATAACCGCTGGCAACAGGAGTTTGATTCTTTGCTTGCTAAGAATGCCGTACCCCGGTTCAATTCACTCCGCTTCAGCAATGACCACACCGAAGGAATGCGGCTGGGCAGTCCTACTCCTTTTGCCCATGTTGCTGATAATGATCTTGCGATTGGGTTGTTCCTTGAACATTTAAGCAAGAGCAGCCTTTGGGAGCAATCCGTGGTGTTTATCGTTGAAGATGATGCACAAAATGGTCCCGATCATGTGGATGCGCATCGCACGGTAGCTTTAGTGGCAGGGGGTTATGTGAAACGTGGGTTCGTGGATCATACGATGTATTCTACTTCGTCCATACTCCGCACACTGGAATTGATCTTAGGCATCCCACCCATGACCCAATACGATGCAGCGGCCACGCCGATGTGGAGGAGCTTCCAGAAACAACCAGACCTCCGCACCTACACCGCCAGGCCAAACAATATAGATCTCAATGAAAAAAATACAGCACGCAATAGTTTGTCGGAACGATCTGCAAAATTTGATTTGTCGAAGGAAGACAAGGTGCCCGACCTGGAATTTAACGAGGTACTGTGGTATGGCGTAAAGGGTATGGATGTTCCGTTTCCGGGGCCAAAAAGATCTTCTTTTTTAAAGCTCAGGGATTCGGACGAAGACGATGATTAAGAGATGATTCAATATTGCTGATAATGCTTATTAGAAAGGCATAGGCAACTCATTTAGCAATGATATTTTCTCATTCCCCCTTCCCACGCTATCTCCCCTTGGGGACGGTGCTGACTCTTACTAGATAGCCAGCCCTCATTTGCCTACTTCATCATGCCACCATTTTCTCCCCATTTCATATTAAGGTTGCTGCTGGCCGGTTGCCAATTCATTTTCATTTACATTTATAGTGTATTTTTCTAGAACAGTTACACGACCTTTAAACGATTTTTTATGCCGGGAACGCTCACTAAACTTAAGCAGGCTTATCAACTTTTTAAGTCAGTTGATTTAGACCAACTTGGAAAAATGTCAAAGAAAGTAGACCTGCAAAAATTGATGGAGGGATTTTCGAAACTCGATGATACCCAGTTGAAGGACTTGCAAAAAATGGTGGCGGGTAATGATAAACCTAAAAGAGCGCTCCCGGAAATCAATGGTGATTTTTATGAACTGTCGCTGCGATTGAACGAGGAGGACAGGGCTGTTCAACTAAAGGTGCGGGGATTTATGGAGAAGGAGATTGCGCCCATCGTAAACAATTACTGGTTGCACGATGATTTTCCCTTCGGGATCATTCCCAAATTTGCGGAGCTCAATTTATGCGGAGTTACCTACCAGGGCTATGGCTGCCCGGGCAAGTCTTTTTTAATGGAAGGCATCATAGCCATGGAAATGGCGAGGGTGGATGCTTCCATTGCCACGTTTTTTGGCGTGCAGAGCGGACTCACAATGGGCTCTATATACCTTTGTGGATCAGAAGCGCAAAAAGCACACTGGCTCCCGCAGTTGCAGCAATTTAAGGCCATTGGCGCATTTGGACTAACCGAACCGGAGGTGGGTTCGGGCGCCGCGGGCGGACTCACGACTACCTGTAAGCGCACCGGCGACAAGTGGACATTGAATGGTCAGAAGAAGTGGATTGGCAATGCTACGTTTGCTGATGTAATTGTTGTATGGGCAAGGGATGTAGAAGACAACCAGGTGAAAGGATTTTTGGTTAAAAAAGAAGCGCCGGGCTTTAGCGTGGAAAAGATAAAGGGCAAAATGGCATTGCGGATTGTGCAGAATGGATTGATCACGCTCAGCAATTGCGAAGTAACGGAGGAAGACCGCTTGCCGGAAGCCAACTCCTTTAAGGATACCGCCAAAGTATTACAGATGACAAGGGCCGGCGTGGCATGGATGGCGGTTGGCTGTGCCCGGGGCGCGTACGAAAATGCACTCGACTATACCCGCAAAAGAAAACAATTTGGTAAACCGATCGCTTCCTACCAGTTAATACAGGATCATTTGGTGGAGATGCTATCCAACCTTACGGCTATGCAGTCCCTGGTATTCCGGTTATCGGAGTTGCAGGACCAGGGTTTGTTGAAGGATGAACATGCTTCCCTGGCAAAGGTATTTTGTTCACTTCGTACACGCGATATCGTGAGCAAGGCAAGGGAGGTCATGGGCGGTAACGGCATCCTGCTGGAATATAATGTGGCCCGTTTCGTAGCCGATGCAGAGGCTATTTATTCCTACGAAGGCACCAAGGAAATTAATTCCTTAATAGTGGGGAGGGCTATTACGGGGTTTAGCGCTTTTGTGTAAGTGTACGCAGGAGCGGGGAGCATGGTAGGAACGGGGAAACTGTGGCGTAACAACAGTAACATCGCATTTCATTTATAAATGTAAAACTACAGGAATGAGCAATCGGCGAAAATTTATTAAAAATATCAGCGCGGCTTCCATTGGCGCTGCCATTCCGTTTCAACAAATGTCGGGTAAAAAC
>DASUFG010000172.1:0-6260 GCA_036274715.1 Agriterribacter sp. | reverse complement strand
TTTCTTTTGGTCATCTTTATTGCGCAGCCCATGCCAGATGGCGTTTTCCACTAAAGGTTGAATCAACATCGGCGGCATGTGAACTGCAACAATATCCAAATCATCATCTATATGAATGGAATATGAAAAATCTTCAAACCTGATTTTCTCCATTTCAAGGTATTGCTGCAAGTGGTTTATAGATTGCTTTACCGTAATAAAAGTTTGTTTGGACTGTTCGAGATTGGTTCGAATCAGTTGTGCAAACTTGCTGAGATAGCGGCTGGCATGTTGTTTCTCGTCCTCCAAAATCATTTCCTTAATGCTGTTGAGGCAATTAAAAATAAAATGCGGATTCATTTGTGCATGAAGGCCTTTTATTTCCATCTCGGCCAGTTGTTGTTTTATATCTGCTTCCTGATGAATCACATTTATTCTGCGACGAATAAAATAATAAATAACAACTGTCAGTATCAACGCTACCGCTATGATGAACCACCATGTTTGCCACCAGGGTGGATGGATAGTAATGGCTAGCGTAGTAATTGCATTGCTCCATCTCGCGTCGCTGTTAGCCGATCGCAGCTCAAATACATAATCGCCGGATGGCAGACTGGTGTAGGTGGAAAAATTTTGGTTGCCGCAATAGGTCCAGTTTTCCGTAAGCCCTTTTAAGCGGTAGGCGAACTGATTATTGGCATGGTTGGAAAAGTTGGTAACAGCGAAATACAGCGTTAAAAAATTCTGCTGATGATTCAGCGAAATGAAAGTTGTATCAGAAGGTAACGGAATGGGAATATCGTTTACATAAATTCCCGTAATTAGCGGCGCTGGACTGAATGTATTCTCTTTTAGCAAGGTTGGATCAAATTGGGTGATACCACCTACGCCGCCAAACATCATGATCTCATTATCACCCCTAAGCGCACAAGCTGTATTATATTCTAAAAAGCTGAGGCCATTACCCAGATCAAAATTCTTTTCAACGGCATAGGTTCGTTGATTTATTTTATAAAGGCCTGTATTGGTGCTCACCCAAAAAAAGCCTTTGTTATCTTTTTGAATAGCATAACAAACTCTTGACACTCCCGCCACAGTGGGTATAATGTGTTTTACTATTCTTTTATTTACCGGGTCATATACAACAACGCCGTTGTCGGTTGCCAGCCAATAGTGTAATTCATCATAAAATAAATGGCGAATATAGAAGGAAATATTTTTTACCGGTTCGATGATTTCAAATTGTTGATGGCAGTAATCATACTTTATCAAACCGGCGCCGACTGTTCCGATCCAAAGTATATCCCGTTCATCTTCATATACATAACGACCGACGAATAAACTGTCCTTAAAAATATTATCTGAGATGGGCATCCATTTGTAATCTTTCAACGAAAAAAAGACTGATCCGTTTTCGCCAGTTAAAAAAAGGCTGTCTGCATTTTTTAGTTTAGTAACCGAATAGAATTTTTGAAAAGCAGCAAGCCCATTACCCGAATGGTATACTATTTCCTTATTATTTCGGTTCATTTGGATTAATCCGCCCCAACTGGCAATCCATAAATTATTTTGATCGTCTTCCGTAATATCATAAATCGTATTGAATGGAGCTCCAAAACTTGCCGTCGCAGGATAGCTTATAAATTCATTTGTTTTTCCATTCCATTCAAGCAGCCCCTTGTTTTGTGTTCCAATAAAGTAATTCCCGTCACGGCATTTAAAAATATCAAACACCATATTATCCGCGAGCGAACCAGGTTGTGTGGCTTCGCTCCGAATAGAATGGAATTGATATTTCAACGGGTCGTACTTGGCAACGCCCGCGCCACTCAGCCCGCACCAAATCAGGCCCTGCCGGTCTTTAAAAAGTGAAAGCACAAAATTCTTTCCAGGTGAACGATCATCATATTGGTTATGGACGGCTTTAGTGATTGCCTTGGTAAATGGATTGAACTGAACAATACCATTGCCACGGGTGCCAATCCATAGATTGCCGGTGCTATCGGTGACAAAACAACCAATGCCAGCGGCTCCTGTTTCAAAATGTCTGACATTGGAAACCTGCGTAATCGGTTCCCCGATATAAAAACAACCGCCGGTTAATGTGCCTATCCATAACGAGCCACGGTATGAATGAAGTTCCTTTATTTCGGGGAAACTAAATTCTTCCAACAGACGCTCTCTCCCAAAACTATCTTTTTGCGGGTGCAGGATATACAGACGATGATAAAGACTTACAATTATTTTTCCTTCGTGAAAAATAATATCACTAATCTGGTTTTTATCTGAAGGCCCGTCAAAAAATGAAAGCAATGTTTGTGTTTGCGTATTCAGGTAAAGTAAGCCCCTGGAAGTAGTGACGATCCAATACTCACCAGACTTAAAAGAAGTTATTTTTCTTATGGGCATTTGTTTTAAGACGGAAGCAAAAGGAAAAACTTCATCAATAGCAACCAGTGAATCTTTCAGCGGATGATACAGACATAGTCCTTCCGGTGTGCCTATCCACAACAGGTTTTCATGATTATCAAAGTAGAGTGATGCAATATGATTGGAGGGTAGTATTTTTCCTTCCCCTGTTTGCGTCAAAAAAACTTTAAACTGTTTGCCGTCAAATCTGTTCAATCCGTCCTGTGTACCAAACCACATAAATCCATCGGCATCCTGAGCAATGCTGTAACAACTGTTTTGCGAAAGCCCCTGCTCAGAGGAATAGTTTTCAAACAACAAGTGTTGGCTGCAAAGGATTGAATGCAGAAAGGATAATATCAATACAACGAATAACCGCACAATCTAAAGATAAATATTAAAAACCTGAATGTGTAAAGATACCAGGATTGCAAAACGGGCCGTTGCCGATAATCATGCTCCGATCGCCGTTGCCATAATGGAAGCCGCCGTTAATACGATAGCATGACTCAATTTTTTTTCTGTCAGCCGTACCGTTATAAAAATCGCCACGTTTCTTATATCACGATTCAGTGATGTTGATTAATCATATTAATTTCCAAACGGATTCAGAATCATTTAAAAGCGGCAATTATGCGTCCGCTTATGCGTCCGCAAGACAAGCGACACGAATTTGCGATAAACGACAACATATTGTTCATCAAACCCGCCCTGGGATTAGTTATGGTATTATTTCTGAAAAATTTTTACGCTGGCCTCATAGCATTAAAATGCGAAGAAAGTCGTCACGACCTTCCATTGACATATATTTTTATCAACAAAAAAATACCAAAATAGAAAACACTTATTGATTATGACAATCACAACGACCGGTCCGCTTGCTGATCAGACAGCAGCCATGGGCCGGGCAAGGCGTCTTCTTTTCCGCTTTCTGCTTTTGGCCCCTCCCCGGTATTTCGATTTTATGCAGCCACCTGCTGTCAGCGAAAAGAGGGATCCCTTTGGTTCTTCCCCTAGTATTTTGACCATGCCATGGTTATTTGTTTAAGTTAAATTTTAGCGTGGCAATCGTACCGCTGCCGTTTCTTCCAGGCAGTTCTGACTTGTCTTTGATGGTCAGTGAACAATTAACATCATATTTTTCATTCATCAACTCCAGTCTTTCATAAATATTTGCAATGCCCAGCGAACGGTGCACCGGCTGCAATCCCGATTTATTTTTCAGGGATAGCAAATAGCCAATGCCGTTATCTTCAATTTCACAAATCAATTGCCCGTCTTCCTTGACAAACCGGATGTCCAATTTCTTTTCGTCATTTTTATTGCGCAACCCATGCCAGATGGCGTTTTCCACTAAAGGTTGAATCAGCATCGGTGGCATGTGAAAGGCAACAATATCTAAATCATCACCTATATGAATGGAATATGAAAAATCTTCAAACCGGATTTTTTCCATTTCCAGGTATTGCTGCAGGTGGTTTATACATTGCTTTACCGTAATAAAAGTTTGCTTCGACTGCTCGAGATTGGTTCGAATCAGTTGTGCAAACTTGCTGAGATAGCGGCTGGCATGTTGTTTCTCATCTTGCAAAATCATTTCCTTAATACTGTTGAGCGAATTAAAAATAAAATGAGGGTTCATTTGCACATGCAGCGCTTTCATCTCCAACTCGGCTAATTGTGTATTGATTTTTTCTTTTTGCCGTATGTTTTTTACTCTGGCCCTTAACCCCAGCCATACGCTGGCAATCAACAGCAATCCACAAAGGATGATAAACCATCCCCGCCGCCAGAAAGGAGGATGAACAAGAATATCTATTTCACTTACCTGGTCAGGCCAGCTGTTATTTTTGATAAACACTTTTACCTGCAGGCGGTGCATGCCTGACGAAAGGCTACTGAAAATGATCTTTCGTTGGGAGCCAGTTTCCAGCCAGGCTTCACTGCCGTCTTTAATAAAACGGTAGGCAAACAGTTGCTGGTAAGCATCCTCAAAATTTATCGACGCAAGGCTTAACACCATACTGTTCCGCTTGTAGGAAAGCTCTACCCTGTCTTTAGGGTGATGGATAGTACTTTCACCCGGCACCTGGATGCTTTCAATAAAAAATTCCGGTAGCGCATTGTTTTTTGATAGGCTGTCGGGGTTAAACCGTACAATAGTATTATTGAAGCCACCATACAAATGCTTATGTATAGAATCATAATAAAATTTATAACTGGTAAAAGCACCTTCGGGCATATCATCGGCAAGACCAAAAGAGAATATTTTTTTTGTGATAATATCGTAACTGGCCAGGCCACGTTCAGTGCCAAGCCAGAGTTTATCGTTGTGCAGGTATATAGTTCTAATAGTATTGTCGGGTAAACCATTGCTACGCGTTATATGCTCAAACGTTTTCTGGACCGGGTCGTACACAGCAAGGCCGTTTGCCGAAAGAGCAAGGTACATCTTTCCTTTTTTGTCAAATGTGATATCGTCTACCTCTTTCCTGGCTGTTCTTATTTTGGGAAACGAATCTATCAATAGATCAAATTGACGTTTATGTATATTGAAGCGACTGGCGCCATGCCCGGCGAACCAGATATTCCCTTTTGGGTCTTCAGCTATGCGCATCGGCGCAAGAATGCGAAAAAAGGGTTCCTTGCTTTGATCTTCTAGAGTGAAACTCTTTTGATTTGACCGTCGGTAATAAAACAGGTTGCTTTTACTCGTTGCGATATACCACGTTTTATCTGAACCAAGTAACTGACAATTAATATAGTCATGTTCATCATCCCATTGCTGCAGCTTGATTGTTTTATACTCATAGTCGCGGACATTAATTCCTGTCAAAGGCCCGTAAGTGCCGGCATATATGCTATCGTTGCCGCTTGGGAGAAGGGAGCTAATATTATTGGCTGACCCGGTTGCCCTGACTTTTGACAAATCTATATGTTTTAGGAACTGCAAACTGCGACAGTCAAACACGTACACGCCAGCGCCCAATGTGCCAATGAATAATTTATTGCCGGCAACAGTTGCCGTGCTGACACTAAACGCCCTCCCTGGTTCGTTCTTTTCGGTCGGGAGGACTAACTTTTCAAGATTGCCGGCATTTTTTTTCTGTCGCAGCAAGCCTCTGTCCGTGGCAATCCATAAACGACTTTGCTTATCTAAAAAAACAGATCTGCAAAGATAACCGGGTAGATAAATTTCAGGAAGGATTTCATAAACATTAGTCTGTTTGTTAAAATGCAGCAGGTAAAAACCCTTTTGCATGGCGGTGATGATAAAAGTGGAATCATTGAGCCGGGTGATTTTGCTGCGCCATCCAAATAGTTTGTCCAAACCGGTTAAAGTAGTTTGAAGCTTGTATTTTTTCTTTCCGACGAGGTCAAACCAGGCCAATTCTTTTGCACCTTCGGCGATAACACTAAACGAATTTTCCCGGCTATGCATAAAATGTATCCAATCTTTGGTTGGAGCTATCTGCTGGTAAAGCAATTCATCTTTTTCATTTATGGAATGAAATTCTTTTTTAGAAATATGATAAATATACTGGCCTGCTGTTGTAGCGAGCAAAAGGATACCGGGCTCTGAAGTAATGAGGCCATCGTGTCGCCCAAAGGGTACGCCAACTTTATCTGCATCTTCTTTTTTGTAATGGTCGTACCGAAAAACCAGTTCACCCCTACTGTTGAAATGATAAAAACCGGAGGAGCTAAGCAGAAAAATATTGCCTGCGTCGTCACCGGCCATGCCTTGTACCCTGTTTTCTATGTAAGGCCGGTTCAGAGCGCCAGGCGGAACGTAAATACCTCGCTGCTCTAATGTCCCCGAATGAACGATGTGCATGCCTGATGCGGTGGAAATGCCAAGGCGTTGTTTG
>DASUFG010000171.1:0-3286 GCA_036274715.1 Agriterribacter sp. | reverse complement strand
GAGTCCCCTGCCAAAGTCGCGGACAGTTACCGTTTTTCCTTCCACAACAATGTCTATTTGTTTGCCATACCCCATCATGTGTTCGTCTATACAATTATCAAGGACTTCTTTCAACAACACATAAATCCCATCGTCGGGACTGCTGCCATCGCCTAACTTTCCGATATACATGCCCGGGCGTAAACGGATATGTTCGCGCCAGTCTAAAGATTTAATAGACTCCTCGTTATATTCAAATAAATCTTGTTTCGCTTCAGCCATAAGTCATTTCTGTATTCAGGGTGCAATGTACAATGCGCAAACCTGCTAATTATTTTAGTATTTGCAGAACGCGGCAAATATAATAAAACGAAAGCAGAGCCCGGGGGCAGAATATGCACCTTTGTGAATAAGCATTCTTATACACCAAAAAAAATATACAAACTGGATGATATGTATTGTTGATGTGAGGCTCTAAACAATCATTTAACAAACCTGTGTTTATTTTTTGGCATAGTAGTTGTCTTAAGTGTAATATCCCTCCTGAATATCTCCCTGGATTTAATGATAAAGAAGTAGTCACCAATTACATCATCAATAAATTCCAGATTTATGAAAAAAGTAAGGCTAACATTGGCAACACTAGGTATCGTTGCCGCAGGTTTATTCGCATTTAATGTGATTTTAAACGGAACGGTTAAAGGCACTGTTACTCCACCAGATGCTGCTGTAAGAGCATGGGCTATTTCAGGCACCGATACGCTCAAAGCCGACATTACAAATGGAGCATTTGAAATAACGGATGCAAAAGCCGGCACCTATAAAATCATTGTTGAAGCTAACGCGCCTTTTAAAAATTCTGTTAAAGACGGCGTAGAAGTTAAAGACGGAGAAGCAGTGGATCTTGGCGAAATCAAATTACAACAATAGTTAATTTCTAAACCATCCACAGCAAAAAAAGTAATCAACTATATCATCAATAAAAATTGCAGATTTATGAAAAAGACAAGGCTCGCATTGGCAACACTAGGAATTGTTGCCTCAGGATTATTCGCGTTTAATGTGATTGTAAACGGCTCAGTTAAAGGTAGCGTCAGTCCGGCAGATGCAGCTGCAAAGGTATGGGCTATTTCAGGTACTGATACACTTAAAGCAGATGTTACAAACGGAGCATTTGAAATAATGGATGCAAAACCAGGCGTATACAAAATCATCATTGAAGCGAACGCCCCTTTCAAAAACTCATCTAAGGAAGGTGTAGAAGTGAAGGATGGCGAATCCACCGATATCGGTCAAATTAAATTAGAACAATAGCAAACAGTAACGCTATTTTAACTGTCAGACAGGCGTTGTCGTTCTATGTTCAACACAACACAAAAGCAGTATGTTTATGCATATTGCTTTTGTGTTTAATATATGCGCCCTCTCGTCCAGGTTCAACCTTAACAACATGCAAAAGCCTGCATACTACCGGCAAACCATGCCATCCCGCTTTACATGCAGCCACTAATACCCAGTGTCGTTATATGCATGGTCACTTTTCCGTTGTTTTGCAAAGCATTAACCTGCTTCAGTATGGCACGGGAACACCGTTTCCAACTTCTCTTACTTGTCGCTACGCCGGCAACAAATCAGCATGCCGACCGGAAATGTTGAAAATGTAATCTATAGGTTATATTTGAACCTGGTTTACGTTTTTGAAATACCTCACTAAAACATATCAAATGAAAAGTTTATTCGCTATTATCGCCACCGGCATCATCGCCATAATTATTATTTCAGGAACACTTAAAGAACAAAAAATGTTAAGACATGTGGTTTTATTTAAGTTCAAAGACGACGCAACTGCTGAACAGGTAAAAAAAGTAGAAGACGCGTTTCGTGAATTACCCTCAAAAATCAAGGAAATTAAGGGATTGGAATGGGGCACCAATAACAGTCCTGAAAACCTGGCACAAGGTTTTACGCATTGTTTTTATCTCAGCTTTGCAAGCGAAGCAGACCGGGCAACTTATCTTCCACACCCCGCACATAAGGCATTTGGAGCGATCTTGTCGCCCTATTTAGACAAGGTTTTGGTGATCGATTATTGGGCAAAAGATTAACGGCTCTACTTAAATCAGCCGTCACATATGAATATAGAAAATAATAAAAATGAAGATTCGCTGAAGCTGGCGCTGAGCCAGGTAAAACGGAAGCGTGATGAAATTTATACAGGAGGTGGAAGGAAAGCGATAGAAAAACAGAAAAAGAGAAAAAAGTTAACCGCCAGGGAACGCATTGAGTATTTAATTGACGCGGACAAACCATTTACCGAGATTGGTGTTTTTGCAGGTTACGAAATGTATGAAGAACATGGCGGTTGCCCTGCAGGTGGAACCGTTGCAGGATTGGCGTATATAAGCGGACGCCAATGCGTTATTGTAGCAAACGATCAAACGGTGAAAGCAGGAGCCTGGTTTCCGATTACCGGCAAAAAAAACCTGCGCATGCAGGAGATCGCAATGGAAAACAACCTGCCAATCATTTACCTGGTAGATAGCGCCGGGGTATTCTTACCCATGCAGGATGAAATTTTTCCCGATAAAGAACATTTTGGAAGAATCTTCCGCAACAATGCCCGGATGAGTGCAATGGGCATTACGCAGATTGCCGCCGTAATGGGTGCCTGTGTCGCAGGTGGGGCATATCTCCCCATCATGAGCGACGAAACATTGATGGTGCAAAACAATGGGTCCATTTTTTTGGCGGGGCCTTATTTAGTAAAAGCCGCTATAGGTGAGGAAGTTGATGCAGAAAGTTTAGGAGGAGCAGTTACCCATACAGAAATCAGCGGCATTGCAGATTATAAATTCGCTACCGAGCATCAATGCCTCGACGAAATAAAAAAAATATGCAGCAAACTGGGTACCCGGGAATCTGCCGGTTTTAGCAGGATAAATAGCAGGGCACCCAAAAAAGATCCTTCAGGTATTTACGGCATCCTGCCGGCCGATGGCACGAAGCCATATGATATGCTGGATATTATTGAAAGAATCACTGACGATTCGGAATTTGATCAATATAAGCGCGATTATGGACAAACCATTTTATGCGGGTATGCACGTATTGATGGTTGGGCTGTAGGCATAGTGGCCAACCAGCGCAAAATAATGAAGAACAAACGGGGAGAAATGCAAATGGGCGGTGTAATTTATAACGATAGTGCAGACAAGGCAGCCCGTTTTATTATGAACTGTAATCAAAAAAATATTCCGCTGGTTTTTTTGCAGGATGTAACCGGCTTTATGGTAGGTAGTCGCAGTGA
>DASUFG010000170.1:0-7096 GCA_036274715.1 Agriterribacter sp. | reverse complement strand
AACCACGCCTTCTGCATCGTTAAGAGTAATGATATCCTGCTGCTGCAATTCTTTTTCATCAAACATACCATGCGAAAAAATGAGCTCCACTTTATCAAATTCTTTAAGCCATTCTTCCGAAACTTCTTGTAGAGAAATTATTAAATCCGCAGTATGTGGTGGCGAACGAACTGAAAGGGTATATCCCTTTTTTTGTAAACTGTTTAATCCATTGCGAAGCGATTTTTTTTCTTTTCCGTCTAACGAAAAATGCTGAAGGTCTAATATGGCTTCCTGGCCGATGATCAATTTTTGTTTTTTTAATTGGTTAAACCAGTTGATACTGTTTTCGCCTACCCGGTAAAAAGCGGGTTTAATGCCCAGGTTTCGGCAGTAAAGGTCAAATTCTTTCAGCACCTCAATTTTATTTTCTTCTGCACAAACCGGACCTTCCAGTGCTATGGCAAAGCCTCGCGATACCCGGTAAGCAATAAACGCTTCGTGAATCGCTGAAAAAAAATAGTGCTTGTCTTTATACTGCTTAAAATAGTCTGCTGCGGAATTCCCAAATTGGCTTATTAAAAATGTTGCCTTTGTCCTGGCATTTTCTGCGTTTAACTGGGTATGGCGACGAGGCCTGATTAGTGTAAACAATAAAAAACCCCAGGTAATAAAGCCTGTTGTTCTGATCAGCCATATAAATTCATGCCCGAACCTTGTTATGGGCTGGAGGGAACTATCTTCTACCAGTAAAAAGCTCCTAAGGGTATGTTGCAGCGACTGTTGCCAGGTAAAGTCAATGCCAAAATGTTTTATATCTATAAAATAAAACGATACAAATCCGAATAACAAAACAGCCGCTAAACTCAGCCCCGCAGTTTTTAAACCCACCTGCATCCATTTGCTGCTGCTGCGGATGCGGTACTGAGACACTGTTGCGGCTAAAACGATAAAAGTTAATCCGGCAAAAATGGCTTCTTCGTAGTCGAGCGCTTTGGTTAAATGCCCGATTAATGAAAACAGGGAGAGCATTATCGCGATTATCCATGCGTTGCGTAAACCCCGAAACAGGAATGTGGCCGTAACCAGCAGAAACAGACCTATGAACAGTACAAGTAAGTTAGACGCATGTATGGCAGTTAAGGGAATATATTCCCGGAGCAAGTGCTGGCGCTCATGCAATGGGGATGTTACTGTTGATATGATATTTACTATACCCAGTGCAAAAGTGAGCAGCGCAGGTGCAAGGCGAAAAAATAATTTTCTCCCTTTCCATGCAAAAGCAATAAGTCCGGATAAAAGAGGTAGCCAGAATTCAAACACGCGGTAAATAACAGTGATAGACAATGCCTGCATAGCGGTGTAACCGAATTGTTGCAGTACATATACCATGGACAATTCAACGGCTCCAAGACCTCTTAAAAACGGGGATATGATCATCATAAGTACCGCGATAATATAAGCTGAAGCAGCTGCGCCAAATGAAAATGGTAAACCCAGGGCGAGCATTGCCAGGTAAACATGAAGCATGCCGCATAACTCAACACCCAATGAATAGGCCACAGCGCCGTAAAACGTATGGATATGTACATTGGCTCCAAATAATTCCTGAAGCGTGGGCGTAAAAGAGGGGAATTTTTTATCTATCCGGCTAAACAACCATCCTTTATTTTTTATTGACCTGACTGCTAAAAACAGCAATAATATAATGATTACCAGCAGCGCAAATCCAGTCCAGGCATTTTTAAATGGCGACCGGTTGAAAATGGTGAAGATGATAACGGGTACACCTGCTATGAAAACCGTAAGCAGACCGGCAAATCCAAATAACCCGCTGGCCTGGTGCACCTGGGTTTTATTAAAGCCTGCCTTACGTATTTGCGAAGGCGAGTAAGCCAGTGCACTCACCCCACCGGCCGGCAAAAAAATGCTGATAAAATTGCGTTTTAAAAACAGTACCACGGCATGGTTCCATTGCAGTAAAAGCCCGATTGACGCAAAGCATTTCCTGTACATGCCGGCAAGAAAAAAAATATACATAAGGGTTACTGCCAGCGCTGCAGTCAGCCACAGTGGATTTGCTTTTTGTATTTGTGGAATTATGGCTCCTATTTCCGCTCTTTCGCTTCGGAAAAACACAACAGCCAGTAACAGCATCAGCACCGCCAGTATTTCCCTCCAGTATGTTTTAACGGGTGTGAATTTCATATCGTTCCGAATTTCAAAGTTCGCAGTGAGAATGGCTGAGTCGTAATGAAGTTATTGTCATGTTCTGTTCTTTCCGTAAATCATGGGTTGTTGCCCGTAAAAGAATGAGCTGCAAACAATGTCGCGTCCGCTTTATGGAAATGGCCGCTTATTTCTTTTTCAACGCTTCAAAACCCGATATCACATCAAATAATTCTTCATCGATGGAGCTTTGACGCAAACGGTTATAGGTTTGCTTGATTTCTTCCAGCATTTCTCCGATGTTTTTTTCTGCCCGTTGCATGGCTTCGAGGCGGCTTGCATTTTCGCTTGCCAGGGATTCCGCGCAAGCCTTATATATCGAAACGAACACATATTCCCTGATCAGTGCCTGTAAAATTTTTTCGGTGTCGCCGATCACCTGTGGAGGGCTTTTTGTGGGCCAATTGTTAACGACTATTTTTTGCTGCCAGCTTTCGTCGAGCGGCAGGAGTTGAATACTCCTGGGCGAATAACCAGAACCTGGTTGTGGCCCGTTATAAAAAATATATAAAGTATGGAGTTGCTTTTGTTCCAATGCATCTTCAATCTTCGCCAACACGTCATTCACCAGGGAGGTAATGCCGTCCATGGAGTGGGGCACGGCAAAAACTTTTTCTACGGTAAAGCCGTCATCAATCAATACGGGATACATTCGCTCCCCCACCAGCCATGCTTCTTTTTTGCCGGTAATTTTTTGCAGGGTGTCTTCAACATAGCTGGCAAGGGAATCGTTGAATCTCCCCACCAATCCCTGGTCGGAACCAAATACAATCGAAATCACCTGATGTGATTTCTGAGCATATTCTGTGTTTACATTAAACAGCCGGTGGTGGACTGCGGGGTTTTGGGCAAAAAACGCATAAATGCCCAACGACACTGTTTTGTAGTAATCCTGCAGGGATTTTACCGCCATTTCGTACCAACTGATATTGGACGCTGCCATTGCTTTCATAGTGCGCACAACCGAGTCGAGGTCGGCGGCGCTTTCTTTTCTTCTTTGCAAACTTTCCAATGTGTCGCCCATAACTAAGTCGCTTCGTTTTTTTGCTGTTGAAAGGGTTCCAATACTTCTTTTATTTTTGTCTGTATTGCCTGTTCATCTTCCTCTTTTAATTTTTCAAAAGAAGACAATCGTTGAATCAAATCGGGCGGTAACTCCAGGGTGACCCGCCTGATTGCTGTTTCTGCCTCTTTCATTTTTTCCAGGGGTACGGTATCAAACAAACTGCTGGTTAATGCCATTAACATCACCAGTTGTTCGGGAACGGCAACCGGTTGCAGTTCCTGCTGTTTGAAACATTCGCGGATTCTTTTTCCGTGTTCAATGATTGTATTGGTGGTATCATCAAGCCGTGTTCCAAAACGGGCAAATGTTTCTAACTCCTCAAATTGGGCATACCCAAGTTTTAAATTGCCGGACAATTTTCTGAACGCCGGTAATTGTGATTTTCCACCAACGCGTGAAACTGATCTGCCGATATCCAGTGCGGGCAGGATACCCAGTTCGAAAAGTTTTGGTGATAAATAAAGCTGTCCGTCGGTAATAGAGATAAGATTGGTAGGGATATATGCCGATATGTTCTGTGCTTCTGTTTCAATAATGGGCAAAGCGGTGAGCGACCCTCCGCCATGGTGCTCATTGAGGTGCGTTGATCTTTCGAGCAGCCGCGAATGAATATAAAAAATATCACCCGGGTAGGCTTCTCTTCCCGGCGGCCTTCTCAGTAGCAACGATAATTCACGGTAGGCACGTGCATGATTCGTGAGATCATCATAAACAATTAATACATCACGCCCTTCTTCCATAAAATATTCTGCAATACTGGTGGCGGCGTAAGGAGCTATATATTGTAAACCCGGTGGGTTATTGCCTTCCGTGACCATTACCGTTGTATAGTCCATGGCGCCCCTAGTGGTGAGCTCTGCCACCACTTTTGCCACTGATGCTGCCCGCTGACCAATAGCGCAATACACGCAGATCACATTTTTGTCTTTTTGATTCAAAATCGCGTCCAGGGCAACCGCCGTTTTTCCCGTTTGCCGATCGCCCAAAATGAGCTCTCTTTGCCCGCGGCCGACAGGTATCAAGGCGTCAATTACTTTTATGCCAGTTTGCAAAGGAACCTCAACAGCCGCCCTGTGCATGATCGGGGGAGCCGGGCGTTCAACGGGCAGCCGTTGCGTGTAAGCAATATCGCCTTTATCATCCAGTGGTTCGCCAAGTGGGTTTACAACGCGACCCAGAACAGCATTGCCTACCGGGACATCTGCAACCCTTCCTGTTCGTTCAACTTTGTCGCCCGCTTTTATTTGTTTGGTATCGCCCAGCAGCACAACCCCTATCTCCTTTTCATCCAGGTCGAAGGCGATGCCAAAAATATTCCCGGAAAACTTCAACAGCTCTTCGTACCCTGCGTCCGGCAGTCCGGAAACTTTTACGATTCCCTCGGAAACACTGGTAACAAGACCCGTTTCCAGGGGATCAAAAGATGGCTTATAATCCTGCCTGCTGCGACTGAGATGGTTAAATGTTTCTTCTACTATACCGGAAAGCTTATGTTGGAACATCTTCTTCTTTTTTGTTTGTATTATTCATGGATAGGTTGATGTGTTTGGTGAGATCATTGAGATAATTTTCAACATTCCACGAAAGCTGGTAATTGTGCACTGATAGTTCAATACCGCTGATTAAAGCTGGATCAAGTTCGTATTGAAAGGTAACAGTGCCTGTTGTTAATGCCTGTAATTCTTTTTCGAGATCCGTTTTTAATGGAACAGGAACTTCCCGCGCTGTTTTTACATGCAGTGTATGA
This sequence comes from Agriterribacter sp., assembly GCA_036274715.1. Lineage (GTDB taxonomy): Bacteria > Bacteroidota > Bacteroidia > Chitinophagales > Chitinophagaceae > Agriterribacter. The sequence goes on along the minus strand of DASUFG010000170.1, from coordinate 2,075 downwards.
TCGGAAGCGTCAAAAGCTTCGTTGAACCGTTTTTTCTCGTCCGTTTTCAACGATTTAATACGTTGAATAAAAACATTCACCAGTTGTTGTTCCAGCGAAGCGGAGCCCAGGTCTGCCAGGGTTTTGGCTGTAATAGCCAATACCTCCTGTTGTATTTTATTCCTGATTTCAGTTGTCATGTTTTCCTGTTCTTCCTGCCAGGCTTTTTTCATTTTTAGCCGCTGGGTATCGGCGTCCAGTCGTACCTGCTCCATTTGTTTCAGGCGTTCTGTTTTTACTTCATCCATTGCTTTATTAAACGCATTGGCGCGCTCCTGTTCAAAAGCCTCATTTTTTTGTTGAAACAATTCACGTTCTTTTACCGCTTCTGCCTCTTTATTTGCCGCATCGGTGAGTTGCCCGGTAATTCTTTTTTCTCTTGCATCAATGGCGTTGAGAACAGGTTGGTACAAATACTTTTTCAGCAGCCATACCAGGATTAAAAAGTTTAATACCTGGGCTACGACCGTGAACCAATCTATTTCCATAGTTGTTGTTTATTATGATGCAATAAAATGGTTCCAGAAAGGGTTGGCAAAAATGAGGATCATTGAAACCACAAAGCAATAAATGGCCGTTGATTCAATCATTGCCAGTCCAACGAACAGTGTTCTTGTGATGGTCGCTGAGGCGTCTGGTTGTTGTGCTATTGAACTTAATGCGGATGCCACTGCCTTACCTTCCGCAATTGCCGGCATCATGCAGCCGATTCCTGTAGTTAAACCTGCCGTAATCACCGATACTACCGCTACCCATGTTGTACTATCCATAAGAAATCTACTTTTTATTGTTAGATAATTTTTTTGATTTGTTACTATTTTCCGTAGCTGCCGTAATATAAACGGTTGCGAGTACGCTGAATATGTATGCCTGCACCAGGCCTGTTAACAATCCCATCGCGCTCATAATGATGGGGAAAAAGAACGGCGCAATGCTGAGCAGTATGGTAATGATTAATCCGCCGCTCATCATATTGCCAAATAAACGTACAGCCAGTGCAAGGGTCCGGGAAATTTCGCTGATAATGTTAAAGGGCAGCATAATAAAACTCGGCTGGAAATAAGAACGCAGGTAGCCTTTGATTCCGGCTTCTGCGATTCCAAAAACAGGCACTGCAATAAATACACAAATGGCCAGCGCCGCAGTAGTAGACAGCGACCCTGTGGGTGGTTCATACCAGGGAAGAATGGTGCATAAATTTGAAAATGCGATGAATAGAAACAGTGTGCCGATAAAGCCAATATATTTTCGGGGCTTATTCAATCCCACTTCTTTTATCTGGTCGCAAATAGCAAGCACTATTATTTCAAGCATATTCTGCCATCGGGAAATGTGAGTGCCGGATTTGAGTTTTCTGGTAATCAGTGCAGCGCCAATTACCAGCACCAGCATTAAGCCCCAGGTGATAGCAATGGTGAGGTTAATATGCGCGAAGCCATACGCCCATAATATTTTTTGATCAGGACTTAACTTCATATACTTCCTCTTTGGTTAGTTTAAGTTTTTTGTTCCTGGTAAGGCGGGTGACAATAATGCGTGCTATCAAAAACCCGGCCACGCAGATTAAAAGCCTTGGCCATTTACCGCCCGACAAGAAATAGAAGCCAGCTAATGTTACCGTAAGGCGGATGATGAAGCTGCCTATAAACCATAGCGCAGGTTTGTTTGAGGCAATGGCTTTTTGCACGGTAAACCAAAGTCCGCCAAAAAAGACCACCCCTGTTGCCGCACCACCCAGCAGCATTAAAATTGAAATGATTACCTCATTCATCATTATCCTCCGTGTTTTTACGTATTTCTTTATTTTCTTTATTTACCCAGTTCCATGCAATAATGCAGCCCGCAATTAAACCTGTTGTTAAGCCGGTTAACGTCCATGAAAAATGTTGCGGATTTTTTTTGTCGAGCCATATGCCCACGGCCGCACCAATGAGGGTAGGAATGGATACGGACCAGCCCACCATGCCGAACAGGCCCAGGCCCGACCATACACTGCGGGTATTGCGCAGGCTTTTTAGCTTCCGCTCCTCCTTTTC
>DASUFG010000169.1:0-10383 GCA_036274715.1 Agriterribacter sp. | reverse complement strand
ATTGAAAAAAACGACGCTTCCAATTCCTGCATCCGGATAAAGCCTTATCTCACAGTAATAACCGCCACCACCACCGGCATGCGCGAAATATGCATGACCATCAAGTTGCCCGCTAAACCATGATAAGCACATCCCTGTTGCCTTACCGTTTGCCGTACGATTTTCAGTAAACAACATTTTTTTGTAGTCGCCCGGAAGCAACAGGTTGTTTGGCTTAAGCAATTCCTGGATATATTTTACAAAAGCGCCTGGTGTACCAATTAACCCACCATACGATGTCCCGTTAACATAAAAATTGTTGAAAGGCTTCCATTTACCTTCCGCTTCTCCCATAAACTTAGGTTTGTCAACGAAAAATCCAAGAACCAGGTTTGTAATACTCCACTTTTTATGATAGCCTTTGGCATGTAAACCAGGGTCAGGAATGTCGAAGCCCAGCTCGTCATTTTTTAGCCCTGCCCGGCGAATGATGTTTTCTTTGATATATTGTTCATAGCTTGTTCCCGTCACTTTTTCAATCAATTGTCCGAGTAAAACATAACCAAGATTTGAATAGGCAAAGGTTTGATTTGCCCGGGATGTTGTTTTATTATTTTTTAAATAGATGCCTTTAAAAAATTGGTTTCTGTCGAACGATTCATGTTCGGTTGTAAGATGTATCCAATTCAATGGAATTGGATTTGGGATACCTGCAGAATGAGATAAAAGCTGTCGAATGGTGATATCCGTTGAATATGGGAAGCCGGTTAAATATTTCTTTGCCGGTTGTTCAACATCTATCTCTTTTTGTGCCGCCAATTGCAATATGGCTAAAGCGGTAAAGGTTTTTGTTACTGAAAAGGCGTTGTACGTTGTCTTGTCGTCAACATTCTTATTCCCTGAAATGTCTCTAAGTCCATAACTATATTTTTTAATAATACTGCCTTTGTCAAACAATATATATTGAACAGATGGCGAGCTGTTGCCAGAAACCACCTTTTGTAAAACATGTTCAATCCCGTTCATGGCATTTTAGTTGTCTGTACTTCGCAAGCTGAAAAGAAACGGTCAATGCTGTCATTAGGGGCCAGATAAATTAAATGTGTATGTTTAGATATGTAATTTGCCGAGGACTATGCTTCTGTTAATCCCTGGTTGCACTACAACTCTTGGGCATTCCCGCAAGAAGTCAAGCTACTAAGCTCCCGCCAGTAAAGCTTTAACGATGATTGTGAACAGTTCCTGCCTTTGATGTTACTTAGTTACTTTGCGATACTCAAAAGTTCCGTATTTGGAAGAAATAATTCTCTTACTCCCGTCAAAATATTCTATTTCAAAACTGGCCTTTGCTGTTCCAGCGTGAATAGTAAGCGTCTTGTTGTCCTCTGACAACTCCCAGGATCCTTTTGAAGTTTGATTATCAGCTATACTTTTGAATTTATTGTCGCCCTCAAATATTTGATAAAGTTCACCCGTTTTAGATATCGTCTTTAGGTCTTTGTCTTCTCCCGCGGAATTTTTGTAACTCACCAATTTCCATTTACCCATTAACTCCTTCGAGGTTTGCGCATTTACCGATACTGCGGCAAATAATATTACGGCTGCCAGTAAAATATTTTTCATTGTTACGATTTTAATGTCATTAATATTTAACACTACAAGTTACCATTTTGCTTACACATTTTTTTTGAGTCCTGAAATTTTTCACCCGGTGCATGACGCACAGTTCTCTACCACTCGCACCGCCCCTCCCTCCCAGGCATCAAAAAACGCTTACTTAGAATTTCCAATGGCCTAAAAACGGGTACAGCAAGTATTATCGAATTGAATGTATAAATACATTATTGACCAGGACACAGCGGGTGATGATTGCAGGCTTTTCCAGGATGAGCTGAATAGTGACCAAAATTATTTATTCCGCCATAAAAAACTAAAAAAATGGACGACTGTCAAATCATTCGTGAAAGCAAATAGATACTGATGATCTTGCAGAATACCGGCGGCATTTGACCCCTGTCTTTTTTACTTTCATTTTCCAGGAACTGCACAGGCCAGTGAAGCAGAAGCTTCGTATTCTTGAAAATTTCTGCCACGCATATTTGGCACATGTGCAAGGCCGCACAAGCCAACGCAAACCTGGTATTTGCAACCGAGGTAGATTTGTCAGTTCAAAAATGACCCTCACGGGTTAACAACCGTATAGTTGCCATCATCCAAACTAATATCACCCGATCCAATGATGAATATCATTTTATCTCCATGCAGATATATGGACATTTGCATGATACCCACCCCCGCTGGAGATCAAATAATATATTGCTGTTCCGGGAAAATGTAAACAGGATCACTAATTTAATTATTAACCCAGCCTGCCGATATATTACTGTAAGCAGGCTATAAAACATACATAATGAGAACAAATATCTTTTCATTACTCGCAGTATCAATCACATTATTGTTTGTGGGTTGTTCGCCGGCACAAGAGCAAAGTGCAAAAAATATCCTGGAGGATTCTACAAAACAAAATGAAATTATGGATGCCATTTCCAATGATCCACAAATGATGATGAATATGATGACACACATGATGAACAATGCCCATGCCATGCACACGATGATGGGAAATGACTCCCTGAAGCAACAGATGATGGGTAAGCGGAAAATGATGATGAACATGATGATGCAGGATACCACCATGTGTAAAATGATGATGAGTGATATGATGGGAATGATGGAGAAAGATTCAACCATGTGTAACATGATGAGTAATATGATGATGGCAAATCAACACATGAGGAATACCATGATGAGCAGGATGCACCAAAAAGGCATGAAGATGGGCCAACCTGATAAACAGCAACAAATGCACATGCACCAACATGGGGGAATGCACAACAATTAGAACTTTGAACGTTTGGAACTGGTACCAGTATGCTTATGATGTGGTTTGCCTGGATACCATTTTCGCCATTGCTGTTGTTGGTTTTACCGGTTTTTCTTATGCTGCTTCGTCGCGGCGGACTGCAATAAGGTAAAAAAGCGGATGTTGTTAAGGAACATCCGCACGAGTATAAAAATTGGCCAGGGTCGTGCAATACACGAACCATTGCTGCAGCCGCATTACATTCCGGGCAGTGGCATTGTTTCATGCACTTCAATACTGCAATCCGCATTCCCTGCCAAATGACGATGCCCTTTAAGCAGCGACTTGGCCTCATCTAAATTCTCAGCCTGCAAAACGGAAAAGCCAGCCACGTTTTTGTCGCTGCTTTTAAGAACAGGCAAAGGGTATGGAATACAAATCCACTTACCCGCTGCTGCTACAAACAATCGCTCCTGCTCCTATCCTCAACAATTTACTTGTACAAGCAGAAAAGTAGCAGGAATAGACGTGTTGTTTGGGGTATCGCTCTGGTTCTGGCTTATAAACAGTTTTTCCAGTTCGCGCTGAAGATCCTCCGCCCTGCCGTTCTTTTCCGCTGCTTCAAATGCATTCATCGTTGGACCATAATAGGTTCTGAATTCATGCAGGTATTCGGAAGGTGTAACCGGGGTATTAAAGGTGAAGGTTTCCCTGCTGAACGATATATTTTCTTTGGGTATACCAGCCGCACCAAAGCGGTCAATCACGTGACTTTCTATACCCCAGAGCATTGGGCTCACGAAACCTTCAGGTGGTACTGGTGTATAGGCAGAACTGATTTTTAATATCTGCGCTACCAATGTAGGATCGCCTGGTATCCAGTTGCCCATAATGATCTTTCCTCCCGGCCTGGTAACCCGAACCAGTTCCTTGGCCACGTCGAACGGGCGGGGTGCGAACATTACACCAAATATGCTGACGGTCATATCAAAAGCCCCGTCTTCCAGTTCAACCAAAGCGATGGCATCTCCTTCCAGGAAATTACAATTGTCAAGCCCCTCTTCTGCCGCACGGCGATTTCCAGCCGCAACAAGATTCCTCGCAATGTCAACACCGAGTACACTAGCGCCAAGCTTTGCTTCCGGTATGGCGGTTGTGCCATCACCACAGCCTATGTCCAGTACATGAAGTCCCTTAGTGATGCCCATTTTGGCTACCAGTTCCCCGCCGCTTTTCCGCATGCTTTGTGCGATGCGTGTAAAATCACCTTTTTCCCATAAGGCCTTGTTTGGATTGATTGTTTCTACTACTGCTTCCATTTTTGTTTGTTTTGTTTTAATGAATAATGATTACTGAGCCAGCAAAAAAAGGCAGAAGATGAACCATCCATTTTGTGACCCTGTCTTACTCCATTAAGCCTTATTGCTGCAAGTTGTTTAACCAGGATGCCATGCTCTTTGTTTGCTGAAACAAAAATAAAGTGCGGGTAAATAACGGATAGTAACGGCGGTTACAGTTTTCTGTAACAAATGTTACAAATCCCTGAGCAATTTGATCTGGTTGCGGTACAACAAGACCTTTTTTTGATTTTCGAGATTTTTCAGCAGCCTTGACACCACCACCCTGTTGGTGCCGAGTTCATCGCTGATCTGCTGGTGGGAGGCATTAATAAGTGTAGAGTTGGTAATTCTCGATTTATCTTTGAGATAGTTCACCAGGCGTACGTCCATTTTTTTGAACGCCACATCATCAATGCTTTTTATTACCCCGGTAAACCCATCGAGAATGGTAGTCATTACAAATTTTTTCCAGGATGGATATTTGATCAGCCATTCATCGGCTACCGCCAAAGGAACCAGCAGTACGGTAGAATCGTCTTCTGCCACTACTTTCACAGAACTGATCTTGGTGGTCATCCAGCATACAAACAACATCGCACAACTTTCGCCCGATTTTGCGTAATATAACAATAACTCCTGGCCCTCGCTGGTAACACGCCCCACTCTAAAAGCGCCTTTCAACACCAATGGAACGGCCAGTACGGGTTGATCAATATCGATCATTATCCTTCCCGCATTCACATTCATCAGCATCGACCTGGTTCCCATTTCTGCCAACAATGCTGGTTCAAATATGGAAGAGAATTCGCTGGCGTATTCAACCAGGGGTTCCGTTATCCGTGTCATCTGTTATTTATCATTTAGCCCATGTTTGCTGCCCGGGGTTGTGAGCGGCGGTTATCTGTATAAAGATAAATATTATGCGGGCAAGTTGAAAGGAGACTGGTATTCCTTTCTTAACGTTATCGCGGGGAAGTTTGTTTTTACCTTCATTACGGGTCTCCCAAACGGATTGAAGAAGTCGCAAACATGTAAAGGAGCGAAGCATCTAATCTTATTGATATCCATTAACATATTTTATGAACAAAACGATCTCCTGGTTCGGCGACTGATTTGCTCACTGTGCCGGTTGCCTTTTTCTCATGATTAGCAGGCTACTAATGCTTCGCTAAGGAGATCATTTCCTACACAATTGATTTTTTACGATCTCAATGCATGGCTTTATGCGAAATGCTTCGCCGCGGATCGCAGGCTTTAACAGGAGGAACTCAAATCCTTATCAACGTATTCATTCGATTGCAAAAAATAAAAAAAATATACATAGTTACCGAACATGCCACATCCAGTGTTGAAAAACTGAATAATCGTATATTTATGCCTGTCGTTTGTGCCTCAAAAATCTTTTTGCGCAACGCACTAAAACCACATCTGCATGGATTTTGAAAAAGCATACGAGCTCATCACTGAAAAGTTAAACGCATGGATGCGGGAATTGATCCGGCTTTTGCCCAATATATTATTGGCAACGCTCGTGCTGGTGCTCGGTATTTATATTGCGGGAAAGTTCAAGAATATAGCAGTTAAACTTATACGAAAAATTTCTACCAATACCACGCTTAACAGCCTGTTTGGTTCTGTTGTTCACATCTTTTTTATCGGCATTGTTCTATTTATCGCCTTAAGCATTTTGCAGCTCGATAAAGCCGTGATGTCTATACTGGCAGGCGCGGGCATTTTCGGATTGGCCATTGCTTTCGCTTTCCAGGACATTGCCGCCAACTTCATTTGCGGCATATTTATCAGCATACGGCGGCCATTTCATATCGGCGACATTGTTACACTAAAAGATTATATGGGGAAGGTGGAACAAATTAATTTGCGCGATACGGTATTGCGCACTTTCCAGGGGCAACTGGTCATCATTCCCAATAAAGAGGTATTCCAAAACCCGATAGAAAATTACTCCCTGTTGGGTAAACGGAGGATAGACCTGGTGGTGGGTGTGTCGTATGGTGAAGATCTCCGCAAAGTGCGGGAAATTACCCTTGAAGCGGTGAAGGACATTGAGGGCTTATCCACGGAAGATGAGACCACCCTCTTTTACCAGGAATTCGGTGATAGCTCTATTAACTATATGATCAGGTTATGGCTCAATTCGCCCGAACAACCGGTATACCTGAACGCCGGCAGCGAAGCCATCATGCGTATTAAAAAAGCCTACGACAATAACAATATCGCGATCCCGTTCCCCATCCGTACGCTCGACTTTGGAATTAAAGGCGGCACCACACTCAGCGAAATGCAGGTGAACCTGAAGAAAGAAAGTAGGTAATGTGAAAATGGAATACAGGATTAGGTAAAGGAGCGATGAGTGTATTGCTTATTGCTGACGGCTGAAAGCCTTGAACCATCACTTGGTAGCCTATACCTGATACCCGACACCTGATACCCTGACACCTGACACCTGACACCTGATACCTGATACCTACCTGTACTTCTTCATCTCCTTCACCAGCATATCAGCGATAACCGCACAGCCTTTATCGGAAGGATGCAGCCCGTCGTAAGTCATGTTAATGGCGTCTACCGGGTAAGGATATTCGTCTGTTGCGGGATTAAATGGAATACCTGTATATTTCGGGTATGGATAATTGTTATACGCCCCGGTTTGCGGATCCCTTAAGCGTTTGTAATTCACCATATTTTTTAAGTTGATCCCGCTTTTGTGATAGAGATCGATAACGGTAAGCTTTTCATATTTACCGATTGCAACAATAGCATCGGCAAACTGCTCCAGCCATTGCCCGTTCTTTGGTGTATAGGAACCATACGCGTTGTTGTTCATATCGGCGATATACACAAAATCGCCGCGCTGCATGGGCGTGATGAGTATCATTTTAGCGTTGGCATTAAGGCTGCGGAGTTTATCGATAATGATGCGGAAGGATCCATACAGCGTAGTATTGCCCACGTTGTTTTGATAATCTTCCATAGTGCCGACAGGTCGGCCATGCCACCAGTCGTTGGTGCCCAAAAAAACAGAATACACATCGGCTTTGGGAATGCCCAGCTTTTCAATTTCGGCGGCAATATTGCCGGAAGTCCAGCCATTATGTCCCTGGTTGACATACTGGATATGGGGCAGCTTTTCTGTCACCCGGGTGAGGTATCCTTTGGTGATCCGGTTGCCGGTTTCATCAATGTGTTCATTCAAATAAGTAATAGAGTCGCCGATGGCAACCCAGGTAATGGCAGGTGGTTTAAAGGAACTGGTACAGCCGATAAGGGCAATAAATAAGAGTCGCTTTGTGATGTTCATGACTGTAAAATAAAGGTATTGTGTAATAATATTTCTAAATGTTGGACGAGCATTGTAAGCAACGGCTACAACCTGCCAAACGGCAAGCTTGTTCACTGGATTCTGTTGCGCCGCCGCTTTCCGCTCCGCAATTTATATCTAAATATTTTTCATCCCGTATCTTATTTAGGTATAAACCATTAGGGCAGTAAAACGAGTGAATGACCCATATAAGTAAAAAACATTGCGTAACTTCACGAGCCAGTACGTATTCCCCCGCCAGTATCCTCCATCAAGCCCGCCCTTAAGTGGATATCGATTGTTGGTTTAAAAGAATAAACACAGGCAAAATGGCTGCTCAAAAACCCATACAGATCAGTTATACGAATGATGCGCGCTGGTTTCCGCAAATTGGCCCCCAGCTAAAGGCCGAGTATAATGATACCACGTTTCATTTCGACAACGAAATGGGAAAAGGCGATTTTTACCGGGTACGCATTGACGAGGGTGTAACGGTACGGAAAGTAGAAATGCGGTTTAACCAAACTGTAATTTTTAACCGTAAAAGCAGCCTGCATCCCGGGTATTATGTAATGGTCGTGAACCTGGGTGAGCACTATGTAGAAACCAGCACCCAGGAAAAAAAATATAAATTCGGGTACGCCACGGAGAACGCCTTGTACTTCAGTTCACCCGCCCTGTCGGCTTCATACAGCTTTGAGGCCGGTGTTGACTATCATCTTATTTTTATTGCCATCAGTCACGAAAGAGCAAACAATTTTATTGCCCGGCAACCCGAGGCGCAGCATGAACTGCTCCACTCCATCATTGGCATCGACAAGCCGCTCTATTACATGGAACCATTGAATGCGCATACATTGCTGCTTGCCAAGATTATTGACATGCAACTGAATGATGATCGGCCAAATAACCTGATCCTGCATGCCAAAGGCCTGGAACTATGTCATTATATGATCCAGCGTGTGGGGCAGAGATACACCCTGCAAAGCCTAAAAAACATCCACCCGCGCGATGTAAAAAAACTGAATGAAATCAGGATGTCGATCATGGAACATTACCAGGAACCGTGCCCGCCGCTTCCTGAGGCGGCACGAAAGTCCGATATGTCGCCCAGCAAATTCAAAAGCCTTTTCAAGCACATGTTTGGCATGAGCTATTACCAGTTTTATAAAACCGTTCGCATGCACAAGGCCCGTGAATTGCTGGAGCAGCAAAAAATGAACGTATCGGAGGTTGGCCATATGTTAGGCTATAATAACCTCAGCAAATTTTCGGAGGCTTATAAAAAAATGTTTGCGTTTGTTCCCAGCAACACGCTCGCGGTATAGTCTTTAACATTTCTTATTATTTATTTGGCTTTTTGGATTAATACATAGCCTGTTAGGGCTAACAACAACACTCTGTGCTGTAGTACCTTTGCACCCGTAACTGAAAAACACCCGCTTACTAAATCAGCGTTTAACGCATCACGAGAAAACTTTAGAATCCCCCTAAAAAATCATTGTATCCTAAACCAACCCTGGTAGAAAAACCCGGTGAAATCCACTGTGAGGCACGAATCGTGTTTGTTAGCAATGGGAAATCACTGTGAACTGAGCTTAATGCATAAAGCATTAAGCCCAGTTCTACCTTATCCAATACCTGTGCTTGCCCACTTTATCCAATACCTATGCTTACCTAGCTGATCAATACCAGTGCTTGCCCGTTTTATCCATTACCTGTGCTTACCCTAAGGTTCGTTGTAGTCTGAGAAATCCAATATCCTTAACTACATCCAATATCCTTAACCAAATCCAATATCCTTACAAAATAAATATCCGGCCCTTTTTTCTATTACTTCCCGCTTGTAACATACCAACAGATCAGTTAGATGAACAGTACCGCCTCCGTATTGAATGGCATGTCTTCAAACTTAAGAAAAGAAGCCGCCCAACCTGGTACTAACTAACAACCTGCATTGCCAATGCACCCGCTACACGGTATACCGGAAAGCATTTTTCAGATCAATGCCTTTGGCACATTTCAACCGGAGTCCACAGGTTCATTTATTATCGTTTGGAGAAAATCTCATCAATTCATTTACCCAATTCATTTGTCTTTTTAATCAGTTCGCTTCAAATGTACTTGATGCGCAGCCCCGTTTGATGTTGGTTTGCACCCGTCATTCAAAATAAAAAACCAATGATCATGCAAACAAAGATTTTACTTAGTCAAAAAGCCACCAGCATCCTGTTACTGGCCGGCATATTGCTTTTTGCTTCCTGCAAAAAAGACGAACATCCTGCCCCCGAACCACAACCCATACCGGTTAAATTGCAGGAATACAGAGACGGAGACGATTTCATCCGGTTCCAGTACAATGCAGACGGCTCGATCAAAAAAGCCACTGTGAAAAACGAGATCAACACCTCGGGTGACATTGTTGATTTTAACATTGTTTATAATGCGGACAAAAAGATCAGCGAAGTGAACAGCAGCTCGGGAGAAAAAATTGTACCGGTATATGAAAATGCGGTTTTAAAACGTGCCGACTATTTCATGGACGGCGCCAGAACGGGATATACGAATTATGAATTTCAGAACGGCAATATGAAAAGAGCCACGGTTTACCAGGGCGCAGGAGTTGACTATATGCCCCTTCTTGATTTCATCTATACCTACAATGCCGGCGGAAATGTTACTGAAGGGGTTATTATGGTGGCAACCGATATACCTAACTATATGACAAGATTAGGTCATGCTGAATTGCAGTACGATCAAAAAACCAACCCCCTTTTTGTGCATAAGGATTTCCTGGCGCTGCTATGGCAGGGTACCTCTAAAAACAATACTATTGTTGAAAATGTGTATGATGCACAACTGCAATTACAGGAGCGCTATCA
>DASUFG010000168.1:0-3446 GCA_036274715.1 Agriterribacter sp. | reverse complement strand
GCTTACGGCTTTTAAGGTACCGGTGACCACTATTTCCGACATATCGCCTACGGCTGGCTGAAGTTCAATGGACAGTATAGAACTGTCTGCAAAAGGCCTGTTTACCAGTTTCTTATATGGCGTAAATCCTACCGCAGAGACTTTTACCATGTAGGTTTCTTTTTCCGGTAATACCAGGTTGAAGTATCCTGTAGAATCTGTGACACTCCCCAAACCAGTACCCTGTATACCCACGGTTGCTTTTACTATCGGTTGACCCTGGACCATTACCCGACCCCTAAGTACGAGTTGTTGCTGGGCAGAGGCAGACAGTAAACACACGAGTATAAATAAAGTAAAAACAGGTTTCATCAATACTAAGATATGTTAGCAAAAGTATATAGTTAGATTGATCTAACAAAATATTTTGAAATGATGTACTCTCCGCCCCCGGAATCTTTATCTTTACCTTATGATCTCGCTTACTGAAGAAAACTATTTAAAGGCGCTTTACCGGCTTGCCGATGAAAACGAGGAAATTACTGTGAAAAACATCGCCGAAAGCCTGGGCATAAAAATGCCAACCGTAAACAGCATGGTAAAGAAGCTGGCTGAAAAAAAGTTCATTAAATATGAAAAGTATAAAGCCATAGAGCTCACCGAAAAAGGAAAAAAGCAGGCTTTGTATATTTTGCGCAAGCACCGGCTTACCGAACTTTTTCTATCGGAAGCGATGGGACTCGGCTGGGAAGAAGTGCATGATATCGCTGAACAAATCGAGCATATCCAGTCTGAGCGTTTTTTTAACCGGATCGACGAAATGCTTGGGCATCCACAGTTCGATCCGCACGGGGAACCGATTCCCGATGTGAATGGTAAATTACCGGCGTTTAAATCATTTCCGCTTTCTGAGGGGCATACCCATAAAATCTACAAATTGGCCGGCGTTGCCAATCACGATTCTTCTTTTCTGCAATTTCTCGATTCGGTAGGCCTCACTTTGGGTTCCACCATTGAAATAAAGGAAATACAGGAATTTGATAAGTCGATGGGGGTGAAGCTGAATAATAAAACGAAAACCATTTTTAGTTTTACAGTATGCAGAAATTTATTGGTGGTGTAAGTTAGACACAGAAAAAGTATTCCGCTGAATTCTGCAGTCCATAATCATATTTCAATCATTGCCTTGATCACTCCATTGTCGGGGTTTAACCAGTGGGGAAATTCCTTCTTCACGTTGTTAAATGCAACCCGGTGTGTGATGTAGTCGGTGGGGTTTATTCGCTTTTTTTTGATGCAATCCATTACATAGCTGAAATCTTCTTTAGTGGCATTGCGACTGCTCATCAATGTGCCTTCACGCTTGTGGAACTCAGGGTGCGAAAACGAGATATTTTCTTTCTGTAAGCCTACGAGAACAAAGCGGCCACCATGGGCCATATATTGAAACCCCTCATTGATAGCCCGAAGGCTGCCCGTAGCATCTAACACCACCGTCGGCATATCGCCTGCTGTAATAGCCGTAATCTTTTCTATAGCATTTTCTTTTGCAGGATTAATACAATAGGTGATACCCGGATGAGTTTTGCAGAAGTTCAAACGGTTCTCGCTGATATCCATAGCAATGACTGTAGCGCCTGCTATGTGCGCAAATTCCATAATGCCTAAGCCAATAGGTCCTGCGCCTATTACCAGCACAAATTCACCGTGTTGAACAGCAGCCCGCCGAATGGCATGTGCGCCTATAGACAGCGGTTCAGTGAGTGCCAGGGCATCATCATCTAATCCATCTGCATGCAGCAGGGTATAGGAGGGCACGGAGTAAAAGGTGGTCATGCCCCCATCACAATGCACACCGCATACTTTAATGCGCACACAACAATTGGGCTTACCATTGCGGCAGGCAATGCAACTGCCACAATTCAAATAGGGGATGATGGTTAGCCGGTCACCGGTTTCAAAGCCTTCCGCATCGCCTTCTACGAAACTTGCCGCCAATTCATGGCCTAATATCCTTGGGTATTCAAAGTAAGGCTGCGTTCCTTCAAAGGCATGAAGGTCGGTGCCGCAAACACCAATACGATTTATTTTAACGATGGAATGTCCTTTTGCAGGAACCGGGTCGGGTAAAGTTTCATATTCAAAATTGCCGGGAGAAGTACATACCAATGCCTGCATAAAATGTGCTTATTCGATTATATAATTCAATATCGTATTCGCCATGACAGTTAAACGCATGAAATTACGAAACGATGGCCCCACTTTTACTTAGCCCTGCGAAAAAAGAGCGTATTACAAAAGAGGAGATACCAATCGTGCTGCTTTTTCCAGGAACTGTTTATACTCCGACCGGTTTTTCCATTCCTGCGCATCAATTTTCCTGGACTCCCGGATATCATCATAAAATACCTGGCTCAATTCCGCGGACAACTCCCTGTCGTACACAACAGCGTTTACTTCAAAGTTCAGATCAAAGCTCCTGTAATCCATATTTGCAGTTCCCACTATAGCGATTTTTTTATCTGTAACCATTGTTTTAGCATGTACAAATCCTTTACCATACAAATAAATTTCAACGCCGGCATTCA
Organism: Agriterribacter sp.; assembly: GCA_036274715.1. Classification (GTDB taxonomy): domain Bacteria; phylum Bacteroidota; class Bacteroidia; order Chitinophagales; family Chitinophagaceae; genus Agriterribacter. The sequence goes on along the minus strand of DASUFG010000168.1, from coordinate 879 downwards.
GCAGGTCTTCGTAATACGAATGGGCGGCGGCGTTAACCAGTGCGGAGTCTGAAACACCCGGCACCAATAGTTTCACCGAAACCCCGCCCAATGCCGCCACAACGAGGGCATCTACCAGGCTTTCACCGGGAATGAAATAGGGAGTGGTAATGAGTATTTCTTCTGTGGCGAGGTTGATAGCCTGCAGCAATGCAAATAAAATAGTAGGACTGTTTGAGTCGGGGCCACTGGCGGCGATCTGAACCACTTTGCTACCGGCGACGGGCGACCACGAGGAGGGAAAAAAGTGGGAATCTGGATGGAGTTGATCGTTTGCACAGAAATTCCAGTCGCACAAAAAAAGATACTGCAGGTACATTACCCCCGGACCATCAATACGTAAATGGGTATCCCTCCAAAAAAGCTTTTTTTCGTTTTTTGAATTGTTGATATACCTGTCGCTCACGTTAATTCCCCCAACAAAAGCTGTTTTGCCATCCACCACCAGTATTTTACGATGGTTCCGGTAGTTGAGGCGGTTGGCGAATGCGATAAAAATAACCTCGTAAAATGGAAATGTTTTAACGCCGCCAGCTTTAAGTCTGCGAACCAATTTTTTGCGAATGGAACGGCTTCCGAAATCATCATAAATAAACCGCACTTCAATCCCTTCCTTCGCTTTTTGAATGAGGGCATCTGCCATAGCGTTGCCTATTTCATCATCTTCATAGATATAGTACTCCACGTGAATATGATGGATAGCTTCCCTGATTGCCTGCAACTCCTGCGGGAACTTGTTTTCGCCATTGATCAGCAATTGAACATTATTATAAGCGGTTAATGGACTCATGCTGTCTTTAAGCAGCAGGTTGGATAATTCCCGCGCACTCTGAACATCGG
>DASUFG010000167.1:0-6588 GCA_036274715.1 Agriterribacter sp. | reverse complement strand
TTGGCTGATGCAAACAATCCCTATGGTTATGTTGAGGTAAATAAAAACACTTTACAGCATAGCCGCTATGCAAACGTATTTGCATTGGGAGATAGTATTAATGCGCCGTGTAGCAAAACTGGTGCGGCTATCCGTAAACAGGCTCCTGTGGTGGTGCAGAATGTGTTGGCATTTTTATCAAATCAACCATTAACCGGCGAATATACGGGGTATAGTGCCTGTCCGATTCCTACACAGTATGGTAAATTGATGCTGGCGGAGTTTGATTACACCAATACTCCTACCATGACTTTTCCTTTTGACCAGGCGAAACCAAGATGGTCCATGTGGATTTTAAAAACCAAAGTTTTACCTTGGTTGTACTGGAACAAAATTCTGAAAGGAACTGCATAGTTGATTTTGATGAACATTGGTAAATTAGTCAGCCGGTAAAGAGCTTGAAAGGTTTTTATTGTTTTGTGCGTGGTGCATTGTTACGGTAGTGGCGATAGTATTTATTATTCAATCGCTAAAAAATGAATTCATGAAAAGAAATATGGGCTCAACCGACAGAATTATCAGAATGATACTTGCCGTAGTGGTAGCATTTTTATATTACACGAACACGATTACCGGCACATTCGGTATTGTACTGCTTGTGCTTGCTGCAGTATTTGTACTCACCAGTGTTATGGGTTTTTGTCCTTTGTATAAGTTAGCGGGACTAAGTACCTGCCCCGCGAAAAGAAGATCGTGATGAGAGGAGGAAGGAAAACAGAGGAGTGGAGGTAAACGCAATTGTAGCGCTATTGTGGGCCGACTGTTGAAGAAGTCCGAGATGAACTTATTTACCGGAGGTAAAATATGCATCGCGTATTGAAGTGATATCTAAAGCCCGCGTAAAACTTTGCTTGCGGCTGACTAAAAACTATTTCTTACTCAAGTTTCACATATTTCTTTAAAGGCAGCCCCAGGGCTGCTTTGCCATTTGTAACCTTTGTTACCAAACCCGGCAATGGAGCAATTTACCTTTGCTTCATTAAGATTAAAACAAAATCATGTGTAGGCTTGCTGTATGGCGGTATAACTAAATGAAATAGTACGATTATGAAACAAGTAATATTTGGTAACTGGAATTTTATGCGGTTTTTGAGGCTGGGTTTAGGCATCGCCATCCTGGTGCAGTCTGCAATGGCGAAGGATTGGACAATGGCATTTCTTGGCTTATTATTTACAGGTATGGCTGTTTTTAATATTGGCTGCTGCGGAATGGGTGGATGTAATACCCAGGCAAGGAAAACTCCTGAAACCACAAAAAACATCAGCTATGAAGAGGTGGTTTGAAAATGGCCGGCTCTGCATGATCGTAGTTATTGGGGCGCCATTGCCGGGTATTTTACCGGCTTCAACTGGGTGCAGAAGTAGTACATGCATGATCACATCTAAGCCATTCAACAATACCTTGTATGGTTCAGTAGTAGGTACTTTATTGGCTGGCAGTTTAAAAGACGATCAAAAAAGAAAAAATAAAAATCAGGACAATGACTTTCAATGAAATGATACAATCGGATAAACCTGTACTGGTAGATTTTTTTGCCGAATGGTGTGGGCCTTGTAAAATGATGGCTCCGGTTCTTAAAGAAGTAAAATCGGTAATTGGGGATAAAGCTACCATTATAAAAGTAGATGTGGATAAAAGCCCACAAGCGGCTGGCGAATACCAGGTGCGTGGGGTGCCAACATTTATACTATTTAAAAATGGCAAACCATTATGGAGAAATAGTGGAGTGATACCTAAAACGAAATTAATAGAAGTAATTAAAAATTTCACAGATAAAAATTAAAACAATGGGCTTATTTCAAAATTTATTTGGTGGCGGGCAAGCCGCAGATTTGCAAAGCGTAATTGAACAAGGCGCTTTTTTAGTAGATGTAAGGGAGCCGGGTGAGTTTTCCGGTGGTACCGCAAAAGGTGCAATTAATATTCCTTTGGGTGCTGTAGCTGCCCGGCTGGATCAGTTTAAAGGAAAAGAAAATATTGTTGTGTTCTGCCGAAGTGGTAACAGGAGTGCGCAGGCGAAATCTATCCTTGAACAAAATGGATTTAAGAATGTGGTGAACGGTGGTACCTGGCAAAATGTAAACGGGTTTGTAAAATGATCGTACCAGGCTGTAGCAGCAACAGCGTAAATGCTGTCAAAAAAATGTTTGAGTGGAGAATTGGTATTAAGTAAAGGAAGTGGAAATCAAAAGTTCCTGGCAAAGATAGATAGCGAATAAGTAAGAGCCTTAATTTAAAGACGATGGGAAAACTAAAAATTTTAATTCCAACAGACTTTTCGGTGCAGGCCGAGTTTGCTTACCTGATGGTAAAAAAATTGGAAGAGAAAACCCCTGTGGATATTCATTTTTTGCATGTCATGAATGTGCCCGATACCGTAACGATGGATGGCAATGGCAATATTCAAACCTGTGGCGAAATTGATGTAAAGTATGTTGTGAAGCAAAAGGAAATAGCTGAGCGGAAATTAGCTGATATTAAAACCAATTATGGTGATGATATCAACAGCCATTTGGTATTGGGTAAAGTAACAGATCGTATTTTAAATTTTGCCGAAACAAATCAGGTTGATTTAATTGTAATGGGCACCAAGGGAGCATGGGGGTTAAAGGAAAAACTGTCTGGCTCCGAAACGCAAATGATAGCCCGTAAATCAAAAATACCGGTGCTTTCTTTAATGTGCGACCGGTCTGACCTGAACATCCGGCATATTTTACTGGTACACAATTTCAATCATCCTGTTAAAGAGAATTTGCAGTTGATGCACAAATTAATTGAGGCATTTGACACAAAATTTCACCTGCTTCAAATTACAAACGGTACCGTAGATGACGAAAGGAGGTCAATAGAGGCAAACATGAAAATGTTTGCAGCGTTGAATAATATTACCAACTATGAATGTCATGTGATAAATGATAAAGATGTAGAGAACGGAGTTGTTCATTTTAACCAAATGAATGATATGGATATCATTTGCATCGGTACACATGGCAGGGGTGGGGTATTCCATCACAGTGCCACCGAAAAATTGATCAATCATCTTTTTAAACCCATTATTTCATTTCACTTAAATTAATACAGCAGCGCAAATGAGAGAGTTTATTACACAAGCCTGGTCATGGTGGTTTTCTGGTGCAATGATAGCGGCTATCATGTTTTTTCTTTTATACTTTGGCCAGTCTTTCGGTTTTTCCGCCAATTTAAGAACGATCTGTGCAGCGGCCGGGTTAGGAAAAAAGACCAAATTTTTCGATTTTAATTGGAAAGCCCAAACATGGAATTTAGTATTTATGCTGGGTGCAATCATCGGTGGATTTATAGCAAAGCATTTTTTATCATCGGATGTACCGGTTGAGATTTCGCAGGCGACCATTCATGATTTAGGTAAACTGGGTATTGCAGCGCCTGCCTCCCTGCAGCCTGACGAATTGTTTGGTTTGGATGCTATCCTTTCCGTTAAAGGGTTTCTTGTATTGGCGATGGGTGGATTGATGGTGGGCTTTGGCTCCCGTTATGCCGGAGGCTGTACTTCCGGTCATGCCATCAGCGGTTTATCCGATTTGCAATTGCCCTCACTTGTTGCGGTTATTGGATTTTTCATCGGCGGACTTATCATGACTTTTTTAATTCTTCCCCTAATATTTTAATCAAATGAAATTTATAAAGTTTTTATTGCTTGGTGTTGTGTTTGGTATTGTAATGGCTAAGTCAGAAGCCATTTCCTGGTTCAGGATACAGGAAATGTTCCGTTTCCAGGCTTTTCACATGTATGGCATTATAGGTACAGCCGTAGTATTAGGTGTAATTGGGGTTGCGTTAATAAAAAAATTTAAAATAAGAGACTTTCATGGCAACCCGATTCTGTTTCATCCCAAGGATAAATCAGTTGTCCGTTATTTGGCCGGCGGAACAATTTTTGGACTTGGCTGGGCATTAAGCGGTGCTTGCCCCGGCCCCATGGTGGTGAATATAGGTTATGGATTTTTAACCATGGCGATTGTATTTTTCTTTGCCATAGTGGGTACTTATTTGTATGGGAATTTTAAAGAAAAGTTACCTCATTAATGGTTAAAAGCGATTGCGTATGCACCAGGAACCTGTTAATAATAATGATACCATGCAGGAAGGATTGCTTCCTGTTATCAATAAGCTTTTACTGATCATAGTAATATTGGTGATTGGCCTTATTGCAATGCCCTTTGTATTTTATAATAGTAGTAAACCGGGTAAGCCAGCGGGTAAAATCACTACGGCACAGCCTGTAAGCACAGCAGTAGAAAGCGATGCGGAAAGTTACTGGGCAGCCCCTGATATTGGCAGTATAACAGATACTCAACAAAAAGAGCAGGTAGAATATGGTAGGGCATTAATTGCCCATACATCAAAATATTTAGGTCCTAATGGCTCAGTCTTAAGAATCAGCAATGGATTAAATTGCCAGAACTGTCATTTGCAGGCTGGCACGGCCGTTTTTGGAAACAACTATGGTTCTGTTGCTTCGCTCTATCCAAAATTCAGGGCAAGAAGCGGAGCCGTAGAAAATGTTTATAAAAGAGTAAACGATTGTTTTGAACGCAGTTTAAATGGCAGGGCGCTGGATACAGCCGGTAAAGAAATGCAGGCCATTGTTGCCTATATCAACTTTTTAGGAACGAATGTGAAGAAAGGGGAAAAAGCAGCTGGCTCGGGTTTTAAAGACCTGGCATTTTTAGACCGTGCCGCCGATCCCGGAAAAGGATTAACAGTGTATACTGCAAAATGCCAAAGCTGCCACCAGGCAAATGGCGAAGGGATATTAAACGCCGATAAAACAGAATATACATTTCCTGCACTATGGGCCGCTCATAGTTTTAACGATGGCGCAGGACTTAGTCGCCTTAGTAATTTTGCAAAGTATGTAAAGTACAATATGCCACTGGGTGCTACTTACGAAAGCCCGCAACTTTCCGATGAAGAAGCCTGGGATGTTGCTGCCTATGTTTTAACCCAACCAAGGCCGCATATTAATGTACCTAAGGACTGGCCTGATAGATCGAAGAAGCCCTTTGACCATCCATTTGGACCCTACGCAGATGATTTTAAGGCAGAGCAGCACAAGTTTGGACCATACAAACCCATAGTAGAAGAGCAAAAGAAGCAAGAGCAGGCAGCAAAGAGTAAGCCAACCGCATCTGCCAAAAAGTAAAACAAAAAACTTGCCATCATGAGTAACAGGAGACATTTCATCAAACAATTAGGCACGGCCACCGGTGCAGGTTTGTTAGCCGCAAGCCCCATTGATTCAATTGCCGGGACAGTAAAAAGAGAGAATGTTATTAAAATAGATGATGATAAATCCTTTACCATTTCTATTTTGCAAACTACCGATGTACACTGCCAGGTGCATCCACATGATGAATTGTTTTGGGAAAATGATAAAGCCGTATTCCGGAAAACAGGGGGTTATGCGCATTTGTATACTTATCTGCAAAAAGAAAGAAAAAAGAATCCCGATACTTTTTTGATCGACACAGGTGATATGTTCCAGGGCAGTGAGTTATCTGTAAAAACAACAGGCAAAGCTATGGTACCTATCTTAAATGCCTTGGGATACGACTTGTATTTGCCCGGCAACTGGGAGGTAATTTATTATAAAAAGGCCATGCAAACATTGTTAGGTTCGCTGAATGCTCCAAAGGTTTGCGCTAATATGTATCATGATTTGGGTGAAGGAAAAAAGGGGGAGTTGATTTTCCCGCCTTATTATATCTGGCATGTCAAGGGCGTTAAAATTGGCTTTTTGGGATATACCGACCCATTGGTTCCCATCCGTCAGTCACCGAACTACAGCAAAGGAATTATTTATACAAAGCCCGAAGAAAATCTGGCTCATTATACAGATGTATTGCGTAACCAGGAACAATGTGCTTATGTATTAATTGTAGCACACTTGGGTTTATCGCAACAGATACATTTAGCCAACCTGGAAGAATGCAAAGGTGTTGATTATATTTTAGGAGGCGATACGCACGAAAGGGTTCGCCAACCTATTCCATGCAAATATGCTAAAGTAGTGGAACCTGGCGCATTTGGTTCTTTTGTTGGCAAGCTTAATCTTACCATACAAAATGGTAAAGTAGTAAAAGATGAATATTATCTGGAGGAAGTAAATGCCGACAAGCATGCCGCTTCTAAAGAAATAGCCGCTTTGATTAAAAACAACGAAAAACCCTTTGAAGAAGATATTTATAAAATTGCCGGGTACAGCACCATTCCGTTGTACCGTTATTTTGTGATAGAAAACCCTATTGATACCATGATACTTGATGCATTGAAATGGAGACTGCCCGAGGTGGATATCGTTTTATCAAATGGTTTTCGTTTTTGCCCGCCGAGAACAACCCGTGACCATACCGGCAATATTCCCATCACCGATGGATTCGTATTCGATATGCTGCCTGTTGACAGTATTGTACGCACCGGAACTGTAACCGGAAGGCAAATTCAGGAATGGCTTGAAAAAGAATTGAATAATGTGTTTGCAAAAAATGCTTCAGAACGTTTTGGCG
>DASUFG010000166.1:0-4902 GCA_036274715.1 Agriterribacter sp. | reverse complement strand
GTTCTTTCATAACCCTGTTTTTTATTTCAATTCCCCCGGCAAACAATTGCGAACTGTTCAGGAAGGATGTGCTTCGTAACTACTAGTCGTTTTATTTTGTTTTTTAGTGTTGCCGTTATTAGGAAAAAATGCAGACTGCTTCCCGGTTTCGAGTGCTTTTTTCGGATCCATCAATCCATATAGCTGGATAATTTTGGCCACAACACCGGTCCAGCCTGTCTGGTGACTGGCTCCAAGTCCTGCACCATTATCGCCATGGAAATATTCATAAAAAAGGATATTATCGCGCCAGTTTGGATCAGTCTGGAACTTTTCCGTTCCACCATAGACTGGTCGCTTACCTTCTTCATTCCGCAAAAAGGTACTGGTGAGTCTATCGCCTATTTCCTTGGAGACTTCAAACAGGTTCATCATGTTTCCAGAACCCGTTGGGCATTCGATCTTGAAGTTGTCGCCATAGTACATATAATAGTTTAGCAGAGCCCGGATGATCATCACATTCACCGGCATCCAAACAGGTCCACGCCAGTTGGAGTTGCCACCGAACATGCCAGTATTTGATTCAGCCGGCAGGTAGTCTACCCGGTACTCCTGGCCCTGGACATTTAATATAAAAGGATGATGCTTGTGGAACTTAGAGATCGAACGGATACCATGAGGACCGAAGAACTCGTTTTCATCCAGCATCTTTGTAAGTATCCGCCGCAGGCGTTCCGGGTTTACCAGAGCCAGGATACCCCGATCGGCTACTCCAAAATTACCTTCACCGGTAGAATGAATGGTTGTTTTGAGTTCAGGCATTCTGCGCAAACGCTCAGCTATATCGGCCATCGCATGTGGTAAATGCTCTCGCTGCCTTGCTTCTATCACGGTGCTGGCACACAAAGGCAATAACCCCACCATTGAGCGCACTTTCAGCCGTTGGGCACTGCCATCTGGCAGTCGAAGCAGGTCATAGTAGAAACCGTCCTCTTCATCCCACATACTTTCATCCCCGGGTTGATTCATAGCCGCGGCGATAAAATAGAAGTGCTCGACGAACTTGAAAACCATCGGTTCATAATTGGGATCCTCAGCTGCGATTTCTGCTGCGATTTCCAGCATGTTCTGGCTGAAAAGAGCCATCCAGGCTGTGCCATCCGCCTGTTCAAGGCTGCCACCGGTAGGCAAAGGGGCACTACGGTCGAAGACACCGATATTGTCAAGTCCCAAAAAACCACCTTCGAATACGTTCTTACCATAGCGGTCCTTCCGATTCACCCACCAGGTGAAATTCAGCAATAATTTGTTGAAAGTCGATTTGAGAAATTCTATATCTTTCCCGCCACCCAGGGCCTGTGATGTGCGGTGAAGGAATAAAGTGGCCCAGGCATGCACGGGAGGGTTCACATCGCTGAAGTTCCATTCATAAGCAGGCATCTGTCCATTAGGGTGCATGTATGACCCCTTGAGCATCAGTTCCAGTTGGCTCTTGGCAAAGTCGGGGTCCACTATTGAAATCGGTAATGTGTGAAAAGCCAGGTCCCAGGCTGCATACCAGGGGTATTCCCACTTGTCGGGCATCGAAATAACGTCCTCGTTCAGCATGTGGTACCACTCCGAGTTCCGGGAGTTCTTATAACCTTTATGCAGGGGGTTGGAATGGTGTTCATCCAGCCAGTTATCCCCATCGAAGAAGAAGTATTGCTTGCTCCACAGCATCCCTGCAAGGGCCTGCCTCATCACATTTGCCTTATCTTCACCCACTGTTGGAGGCGTGACTGACTTGTAAAATTCATCTGCTTCTTTCAGCCTGTCAGCAAAGACTTTGTCAAATGCTTCTCCGAAGGGGTTATCCTTCAATGCTGAAGTTTTTTTGGTAAGGCGCAATCGGATAACAGAAGTCTGGCCGGCACCGATATTGACGTTATAGTGCGCCGCAGCCTTTGTGCCCTGATTTTCAGGGTTCACCGCGTCCTTGTTTCCATAAACTACAAAGTCATTAATGCCGTCCTTGACATGTGGGCTTTCATTCGCGGTACCGGGGAAAATTCGTTCGTGGTTCGTTTCGTTTTCGGTGAATAGGAGCGGCACATCGCCGTCGCAGGCTAATGTGAATTCGCCCAGCAGCGTATGGCTTATTGAGATGGCGCTGATGCCTGCCTGTGCACCAACCTGCCTGAGTGTTGGTTTCACTGCGGCCCTGTTGGATTCAGCGATCCAATTCGACCAGTCGTTCCGGAACCAGAGTGTAGGCAACAGATGCAGATCAGCAGTTTCAGGCCCCCGGTTAACTGCGCTTATCTTCACCAGTATGTCTTCCGGTCCGGCTTTGGCGTATTCTACAAATACATCGAAATAGCGGTCTTCATTAAATATACCTGTATCAAGCAGTTCATACTCCATCTCTTCCCTCGAACGCCGGCTGTTCTCTTGTTCAAGATTGAGATAAGGATAAGCCGCATGCGGGTACTTGTATAGCAATTTCATGTATGAGTGCGTGGGCGTACTATCGAGGTAGAAATAATACTCCTTTACATCCTCACCATGATTACCCTGGCTGTTGGTTAATCCGAAGAAACGTTCTTTGAGAATTGGATCTTTGCCATTCCATAGTGCCAGCGCAAAGCAAAGGCGCTGTTTGTCATCGGAAATGCCGGCGATACCGTCCTCACCCCAGCGGTAGGCACGTGAACGGGCATGATCGTGGGTAAAGAAATTCCAGGCGTCACCGTTTTGGCTGTAATCCTCACGAACGGTGCCCCACTGGCGTTCGCTTAAATAAGGTCCCCATTTTTTCCATGGTTGCTTATTTTCCCTTGCTTCTTGTAATCTAGTATTTTCCATAATGGCGATTTTTATTTTTTATAAATATTTAATAGGAAGGATGGGTAACTGAATACCAATATTTCCTACAATTTTCCCACACACTAATGCCGCTGCTAATAGGGAAATGCTTTAAAAACCGATCTCACGAAAGGAGCTTTGGCGGTGAGCGCCAACGTCGTATTCCGTGTGATTGTTGAAAAATGCCCAATTATCTTAAAAAGGCCGAGCATCAGGGGGTGAAACACAATTGGTATTTTGGGTGGCATGGCCGAATATTTGTTAAAATGTTTAATAGATACTGCTTGATTATTTTAGGATGATTGTTTGTATAGAAGAATTCTAATTTTTTATATGGCTGGAACTTGTAATAATCCATTCCACTAATGCCGTTACCTGTTATGAAACTACAGTCTGAGAATTTTAAAAAGAATGACTTTGATCAACAGAAAAAATGATTGAAACACTACTCCTCATTGAGTATTGTTTAACGATCTAAATTTATGTTAGCATTAGTGAAATCTAAACCTGATATCGAAAAAGTGCAGTGTCAGCGCAAGATGCCCCGGAATAACATTCGCAGTATTAAGCTGAGAAGAAAAGATTTATTGAAATGAAGAATAGCTTTGCCCTGCAAAATTTTTAAGCAAGCGTATTGTTTGGAGTCAGCGTATTATGAGGTGATCGGTGAAAAAAACGACTGCAGATGCCATCATGGACAGGACCGTTCATCAATCCACGTGCATCGAACTGTATGGAGAATCTTTAAGGAAAAAGAAAAAGTCATCCGAATAATATCACCACTATGGAATCCATTTTATAAACCCAACAACTCAGCCGTTCTTCACATACTTCCAGCCATCTTTTCCTTAATGTTTTTTTATCCTCTTTTGAAAAACATTTTCAGGGTATCAATTTAAGATGGCGAAAGAGCGCCAGTTTAGCCGGGATTTACACGTTATACAGGAATTTGTTTTTTATCCAATCTATAATTTTTACATAGTTTCCTGTGCTGCATTTCATCCTGTAAAAAATAATCCCGGAAGAAAAAATTGTTAACAGCCCAATTACAAGGATAGAAGCATTTATGCCTAAGGTGTCAGCAATAATACCTGTAAGTATTGCGCCAATAGCATAGCCCAAATCCCGCCATAAACGAAACACACCTAAACTGTTTGCCCTATCTGTCGGATGAGTGTTTTCCGCAACGGTTGCAAGAAATGTAGGATACACCATTGCCGTACCCCACCCGAGAATGGAAGATAGAATAATAAAATGTGTCATTGTACCAGCAAACAACAAAACAACTAATGTTAAACCTTGCAGTAGCATACCGAGAAACAGTAAGTCTTTCTTACAGAAATGGTCAGCCATTTTCCCCGTGAACAATTGACCTATACCCCAGGTAGCAGGATAGATAGCGGTTACAACTCCAATTTGTCCAATGCTAAAACCTTTTGTAGCCAGAAGAATTGGAAAAAGCCCCCATGCCATGCCATCATTCAGGTTATTGATCAAACCTGCCTGGGTAACTGAACCAAGATTTTTATTTTTCCAGGTTGTTTGCCAGAAAATATTTTTAAGCTTAGGAATATTACTGGCAGTTGTTTCTGCGGCTACATGATGTTTCGTATCTTTTATCAGCAGCCAGCTACCGAAGAAACCCATTAATGATAATGCCACTCCAATATAAAATGGATATGGCCGCAATCCATACTCAGAAGCAATCCAACCTGTGAGAAAAGCTACCAACGCAACTGCAATGTAACCGGCAAATTCGTTTAACCCCATCGCAAAACCTCTCTGTTTTTCACCAACTAAATCTATTTTCATTACCACTGTACTGCTCCATGTTAGTCCCTGGTTAATACCAAGCAAAACATTGGCAGCAACAATCCAGTTCCAGTTGTCAGCGAACATTAATACAAATGGAACAGGAATGCCGATAAGCCATCCGATAGTCAGTAAATTTTTCCTGCCCACTTTATTTGCCAATGCACCTGTAAAATAATTTGTCAGGGCCTTCACTATACCAAATACGATGATGAATGAAAGAATGGCCGTTTTCGCCGCTATATGAAATTCCACTTCTGCAAT
>DASUFG010000165.1:0-3052 GCA_036274715.1 Agriterribacter sp. | reverse complement strand
AACACATGCGCAATGCCACTGCCCATAGTGCCCGCGCCTATTACAGCAATATTTTTTATCATGGTTTTAGTGTTAACAGTCGAAAGGAAAACGCGGTGATATGTGCCGGACCTACAGATTTAATAATCGTTATACTGCTTCTTCTTAAAGTCGCCACGCTTCCAGGCCTTCACAAATTCACCCCACGCAAATGGGTTAAAAATGTTCATAGGGGGAACCTGCCCGCTGTAATAATAGCTTTGCGCATTTTTATTGAGGGAATAGTTGGCCGATTCCCTGCCGTCCATCGGTAAGGACCGCATAAGTATCCGTCGCTTGGCTTCACTGGTATTTTGCCGGGCTATCTCAATTCCATCATCGGGAACATTATTATTTACAAAATCACGTTCAAACTGTTCCCGCGTTGGACGGGCCCTGATGATGGCCGTAGGCAGGTATATGGTATCTTCCGATAGCAGTTTAACCATACTATATTGGCGTCCTTCCAGGTTGTTGGGTATTTTATCCGATTCCGGCCTGTATGAAACATGCGAAAACTGAATTTCATCTCCTTTTAATACCACTATCGAAAAAACGCCCTGTTCATTGGTAATGGTGCCCCTGTTTTGTCCTTTGATGATTACACTTACCCCGGGTATGCCTTTTAAACTGTCGTGGGTCATTACAACGCCGTACAACTGCACCACCGAATCTTTGAGCGACTCAAACTGCGCTTTTGCGGCAACAGGAACCAACAATAAAGAAAAGGAAATATAACGTAAAAAATGTTTCATCAAATAGCTGTAAATAAACTGCAATAATACCGCAAAATCACCGCTTGAAAACCTTAAAATGTAATTTAACCTGAAGTTACCAAAAAAACAAAGTAAGGATTTATGGGCTTAACTTTGCCGGGGCTATATTTTTTTTAACAAAAAGTTCGGGAGATGAAAGAAAGCGATATACTGAAGGCTTTAGGAAACGTAATTGAACCGGATCTGGGCAAAGACCTGGTGACCTTAAACATGATAAAGGACATTGTTATTGATGGAGATCATGTTTCTTTTACAGTGGTGCTTACAACACCGGCATGCCCGCTAAAAGATGTGATCAAAAACGCCTGTATGAATGCGGTGCACCTGCTGGTTGATAAAAATGCCATTGTTGATATAAAATTTACTGCTAATACCAATAGCAAAAGAACAGCCCACGAAACGGTACTGCCGGGAGTAAAAAATATCATTGCCGTAGTAAGTGGTAAGGGTGGGGTGGGAAAATCGACCATAGCTGCTAACCTGGCTTTAGCATTATCGCAAGGCGGGGCTTCGGTAGGTTTAATGGATGCTGATATTTACGGACCCAGTGTGCCGATTATGTTTGGCGTTCGCGGAGAAAAACCCTTCATGAAAAAGGAAGGCGAAAAAGGTATTATCATTCCATTGGAGAAATTTGGTATAAAACTGATGAGCATTGGGTTGCTGGTAGATGAAAAACAGGCCATTGTATGGCGGGGACCCATGGCAAGCAGCGCCATTCGACAATTTGTGACCGACGTGGAGTGGGGAGAACTGGATTACCTGGTGATTGATATGCCACCAGGCACAGGCGACATTCATTTAACCCTGGTGCAAACCGTTCCGGTAACGGGAGTGGTGGTGGTTACCACACCACAACCCGTGGCATTGGCCGATGCCAAAAAAGCCATTGCCATGTTTGGACAGGCACAAATAAAAGTGCCTATCATAGGATTAGTGGAAAATATGAGCTGGTTTACACCCGCGGAATTGCCCGAAAACAAATACTACATATTTGGCAACGGCGGTGGAAAAAACCTGGCCGAACAATTTGATATCCCATTTTTAGGCCAGATACCCCTGGTACAAAGCATAAGAGAAGGTGGAGATATGGGCATACCACTTATGGTGGGTGATGATGATATTACCCAAAAAGCATTGATGGATGTTGCAGGCAACGCGGTAAGAAGTATTGCCATGCGCAATGCCAATATGGATGCTACCAAAATTGTGGAAATAGTGGTGTGATGTTTTTTGAACCACAGAGGCACAAAGTTTCTTGAAGGGATTAAGAACGGTTAGATTCTCAACTATCCCATGGGTTCCAGGTCTATCCCGGTGCGTACAATTGAATCACGAGACAAATAAACGCAGAGAGACAAAGGGCGTTCTGCACTCCCATCCATCCCAATTATCTCACTATCCCAGTCCAGGCAATTGGAATGCGGCAATGTATTTATCAATATATAGCTGCATTGTTTTTGATTTATACTGCATGATAAAGCGGGGATGCTCCAATGCTACAATTTTTTTGAAGAACCCGTGGGTTTCATTTAAACGCAATAGAATCTTTTCATTTTTCCCACGGCCCAAACAAAAGCAGGTATCTGTGTATATTCCAAATGCAAGTTGTTTTTCAATACTTTTCACAATAAAATCCTGCGCAGCAGCAGTTAACGCCCTGCTGTCGTAAAAATTATAATTTACTTCTTTGCCCAAATCGGTTTCTTTGGTAAATCCTAAAGGGCAGATAGAATTAATATAAAATTCCCGGTAAAAGTTTTCCGCACCCCCATAAGCGTCAATCATCTTATACATGAAAACTGATGAGGGTTCATGTGCAGGTGCACCGTCATAACTCAACCCACATTTTTCAATAAGTCTTTTAGGATCAGTGAAGGGAATGCCCGTTAACCCTGCACCAAAACGCCCGGGGTTGATGCCCAAAATAATATGCCTTTTATTATTATCGCTGTAATATTTTTTATAAAATGCCGCCGATATAGCTAATGCGCTTTTATTTTCTTTGAACGGGTTCATCACCCGTATGCCTTCAGGTAACACACCATTAAAGTCGAGCGACCTGTTAAAAGCCATCATGCTGTCGGCAAAGGTTTTCATACATAAGGAAGGTAGTGGTTTTTCGGTGCATCATGTAAAACAATAATGGCATCGGCACGTGATGCGATGCAGTAGTTCTATTTTTATAGCCACCATGCTAACTTTGAAAGACAATTTTTGATATGCATCGAAAAGATTTTATCCGGTCGGGAGTTTTG
>DASUFG010000164.1:0-7945 GCA_036274715.1 Agriterribacter sp. | reverse complement strand
GCTGCCAACACATAGGGCACTTTGCCGTCCAGCCTGCCAAATGCCTTTGCCACGGACGCCCATTGCTTTCTACTGGGTTGATTGGCAGCTATACCATCCGGGTTAATCATTTCATTTTGCTCTACCAGGTCGCCGGTGCAGATGACCAGTTGAATATTCAACGCTTCAATATTCTCGCTTATCCACGCTGTCATTAATTCAAATATGGGCTGGTTGCGCTCAAACTTCTGGTAGGTTTGCGGATCGGGGAGCATAATGATGGACCATGAATTGGAATCGCTGAGTGCCGGAGCTTTATAGTTTTGTGCCGCAACGTTGGGGAGATGCAGCACTGCAGCAATGATTAAACAGTACAGTAATTTCATGAAGGATTATTTGATTTCAGGTTTTATTGAATGTTCCTGGTTACCCGGGTATAATTAACATAGCTGTATTTTCCCAAACGTGTACGTTCAAGCATCAATTTGTATTTCCCCCAATGGTAGGAAGCTTCCGCAACGACCGTTTCTTTCTTGGATTTATCCTGCTTAAAGGAATCGTTGAGCAACATTTCGTGCATCACCCTCCCTTGCATAGAACCCGGAATGGGAATATGATGAATATATAAAATGGTAGGTACAATATCAACATTGGAAGTTGGGAAATCGTTTTCGAAAGAGCGCTTAAAAGCTGGCCCATAACCTATAAGCGGAATATGGATTTCATAGGGACTTGATCCGCCATGACCTGCAACCCCTTTGGCAAACCCTGTTCCTTCATACCCGGCATTATTTTTATCATCATTCCAATTTTCCGTAACCAGTATATCGGCACTGCGTTGGGGGTGATTCCAGTGAACAGATTCAAAAGACAAGGTTCCTTGTACAACGCCCTCTGTTGAACCCGGCTTTTTACCCCTGGTAAATACTGCGCCTACCCATTCCTGTTCCTGTAAAGCTTCCACCATTTTTTGCACAAGCAATGGATCATGATGCTGCACATATACTGCACCGCCGGCAATCACTACATCATCGGATGCGCTTCCCTTCTTAAAGCCTTTTTCAATCAAGAATTGCGAAAGATTTTCATTCCCCGCATAACTCACAAAGCCATGATCTGCGGTGATGATGATATTGAAAACGTTCTCCATTCCCCTTGCCTGAATGCTATCCAATATCCTCCCCAGTTGTTCATCAACCGACCTTAAAGCAGCTATGGTAATGGGTACGCCTATGCCATGTTCATGCGCTGTTCCATCGGGGTCGGAAAACCAAATGGCGCTTACCAGCGGTCCGTCATCCACCAATGTGTACCTGCACAATGCATCCGTAATCCATTGATGCCTTGCTGCGTTAGGTGTAGCGTCGGCAGGGGGAGGCCCGATGGCAGCTGTTAGCTGCGCTTTAAACGATTCTGGAAGTATGAGCTCTGGATTAATAATAGCACCATTCACCGTATGGTTCTGCAGGAATGCCTGCCCGGTGGTGCCCGAACTATACACGATCATTTTTTCGCCGGCGGAAGCCAACACTTCGCCCAACGACACAGCAGTCAGTAACTTCCCCGAGGTTGCTTTCATGATCCGTTGCAGTTCAGCAGCGCCTCCCGTATTCAGTGCTTTTTTACTATCTACATCCGGAATATATAAAGAATTGCCCATTAACCCATGCCCCGCAGGATACGAGCCAGTAGCATATGACGCCGCATTTACCCGGGTTACCGTTGGAAAAACACTGTGATTATCTTTTCCGGAAGCGCCTTTTTTAGCCAGCGCATATAAATTGGGCATCCAATCCGGGGTGATGTAATCTGGACGCAGACCGTCGAACACTACAATAATGGTACGCGTTTTTGAATTACCCGATGGGTTATTACCGTTGTCCTGGCTTTGAACAACAAGGCTGTTGGATCCACAAAAAATAAGTAAGAGCAAAAAAAAGCAAGTCGGGCATTTCATTTTTATAAGATCGGGTTTATTTGATAACATGTTGCAATTGGGTAACTTTCGGGTATCAATCGTGGCGGCAATTTAGTTTGAATAATAATCCTTTGCAATTATTTTTTGGTGACTTATTCTATTGCTCCAATAAAAAACCAGTAATGAAATATTTTTATCTCGCGGCGTTGCTGAGCGTGTTAAGCTCATATCAACCGGCAAGGGAAAAAAGAATCGCAGAAACAGACCACTACCTGGATGAAATAAAAGCGAACCTCCAAAAAGAATGGCCCAATAACAAAACCATCAATCTCGTTTTTCATGGGCATTCCGTTCCGGCAGGGTATTTTAAAACGCCGGTCGTAAATACATTAGCGTCTTATCCTTACCAGGTTTTGAAAGCACTAAAAACGCAATACCCATATGCCGTAATCAATATCATCAATACTTCAATGGGTGGTGAAAATTCAGAAGGCGGCGCAAATCGATTTGAATCAGATGTATTAGTCCATAAGCCGGATGTGCTGTTCCTTGATTACATATTAAATGACAGGGGTATAGGGCTTGAAAAAGCAAAGGCTTCCTGGGAAGTCATGATTGAGAAATCGTTGGCTGATCACATAAAAATAATCCTGTTAACTGCATCGCCCGATACCAGCGTTAATATGCTTCAGCCTGGAAATGAACTGGAAAAACATTCCAACCAGGTAAAAGACCTGGCAGACAAATACGGGATAGGGATAGCAGATAGTTATGCTGCATTCAAACAAAAGGTTATTGCGGGTGACAGCATAACGCACTACATGTCGCAAATCAATCATCCCAACGAAAAAGGGCATTCATTAATCGCCGCTGAAATACTGAAATACTTTGTTAATTGATTACTGCCTTAATCATCACTGGTTGATGGTCCGAAGGATAGTGCTGATCTTTAGCGTCGGTGAGTACCCCATATTTCAACACCTTCACTCCTTTACTTACAAAAATGTAATCGATCCTGTTTTTCATAGGAGCATCGAACTGAAATGAATTAAATGTGCCCACCGGGCCATAAGCTGGCGTTTCAGTTACTTTATAGGAGTCGCCAAGAATAGTTTGCATGGCCAATATCTGCGAGGTTTCGGGGGTGGAGTTGAAATCACCCACACATATGGCGCTGGCGCCCTTTGCAATCTCCTGTATTTTTTTAACCATCAACTTTCCCGATTCCTGCCTTGCCACTACTCCCTGGTGATCAAAATGAACGCAGAAAAAGAAAAATTCTTTTTTCGTCGCCAGGTCTTTAAATTTTCCCCAGGAGCAAATGCGGTTGCAGCAGGTAGCATCCCAGCCCTTGCCGGGTTTGTCGGGCGTTTCGCTCAGCCAAAAATCGCCGGAATCGAGCAGTGTAAACCTGTCTTTCTTATAAAAAATAGCGGAATGTTCACCGGCTTCCTTGCCATCATCGCGCCCATGGCCGGTTCGGGCATATTCACTCAATTCGGAAATACCGTTCAATTGATCAATCAATCCTTCCTGGGTACCAAAAATATCAAACTCATGAAACCGGATGAGGGCCTTTACATTCTCTTTCCGGTTAGACCAAGCGTCGAGTCCATCATCGGGGTTGTTATACCGGATATTGTAGGTGGCAATGGTTATAGGCCTATTTTTTTGGGCCATTGCAATTTGGCCAACTAAAAAACTGCCAAAAAGAAGAAGCGTAATTTTTTTCATACCGGTATTCATTTTTTTGATATAAAGATATTGATCTGTGTTGACAGCATCGTATTATAAAAAGGTTACTACACAAACAATCCCCACTCATCAATATAATCATCCTTTATAAAAGTAGCTACCCAGGTTTTGAATAACTCCCTGAAAATATCCATATCCCGCCCGATAGCTTCGGCGTATCGTTCTTCGCCGGCTCCAACCAACGCCGTAAAGTTAACCTGCTCCATTAATTCGCGGCAATTATTGCGGATAATGGATGCGTTCTCCATTTTCAATACATATTGATCAACCCCGGCAGCCCCGATTATTTTTGGCGCCACGATAAACAGGTTTTGCCAGATGAGTTCCCTGTTCTTTTCAGCATGATCGTATTCTTTTGAATCCTGCAGGGTTTCACAATACGACTCTACCAGCAAAAAAATCTCGCGCCATTTATTATATAAATTCTTAGCCGATTCGAGCTGGGGAGCCATCTTCCACTCCTCGCCTTCGTACCTGCGTTTAAGCATGCGGTGATCATCCCATTCGGGTAAACTATGCATGTCGGTAAAATCCATATTATATTTGTTGCTGATAGGGCTGCTGTTTTAAAGTTAACCTGGATTGTTCAAAACCTTATAAAAATATTTTCGCCACCTCATCCCAATTGTTGATCCTTTCGTACCCCGTTTCATGTGTATTATGCGCCGCATTGTATAAATACGCCTTGCCTTTAAAATGAAGGAGATTACGGGTGTGGTCATCAATCATGTAATCTCCTGCAATCATCCGCTTATCGCCACATAACACCAACTGCCGCCAGGTTAAGAAAGGCATATGCTCATTCAGCCAATCTAACTTATCATTCAGCGAATTCGGAAATTCCATCGCGGCCGACACGATAAATACCTCGTAACGTTCATTCAATTGTTCTATCACTTTTGCGCATCCGTCCATTACGGGAAGGTTACGGAAAAAGCCGCGGCTATGGAGCTTTTCCCGGATAATCATTTTATGCTGTTCCGGGAAACCCAACTGCCACGATCCTACCATTTTGGTATAATCCACACCAAGTCCGTATTGCGCTTTGTACCATGCTATCATACCGCCCATCGTATCACACATCACTTCATCCATGTCTATAATTATTCTTTTCATATTTTATATTCAACTTTTAGGATTCAGTTCTTCTTTTAAAAATAGCCCCGTATAACTTTCCCTGCATTTAATTAAGCCTTCGGGCGTCCCTTCAAACAATATTCTTCCACCACCATTGCCACCTTCCGGACCGATATCAATAATATGATCAGCCACTTTAATTACATCCAGGTTGTGCTCGATTACCAATACCGTGTTGCCCCGGTCAACCAGTTTATTCAACACCACCAACAAATGCCGGATATCTTCAAAATGCAATCCCGTAGTGGGTTCGTCGAGGATATAAAATGTTTTACCGGTGTCTTTTTTTGCCAGTTCGGTAGATAATTTTACCCGTTGAGCCTCGCCACCGCTAAGGGTAACCGCACTTTGTCCCAGCGTGATATACCCCAGTCCAACGTCCTGCAACACCTTAATTTTGCGGTATAAATAAGGCACGTTTTGAAAAAATTCCACGGCTTCATCCACCGTCATGTCCAGCACATCACTTATAGACTTGCCCTTATACCTGATCTCGAGCGTTTCGCGGTTATACCTTTTGCCCTGGCATTTTTCGCAATGCACATATACATCCGGCAAAAAATTCATTTCAATTACCCGCATGCCGCCGCCTTCGCACACATCGCACCTGCCGCTTTTTACGTTAAATGAAAAACGCCCGGCATTATAACCTCTTATTTTTGCCTCGGGTATAGAAGCAAACAATTGCCGGATCTCTGTAAAAAAACCGCAATAGGTGGCGGGATTGCTACGGGGTGTTCTGCCGATCGGCGACTGATCAATTTCAATAACTTTATCAATATTTTCTAATCCTTGTATTGCCGTATACTCCAGTGGCTGCATCCTTGAGTTATAGGCATGCCTGCTGAGAATCGGGTATAGTGTTTCATTAATGAGTGTTGATTTACCACTGCCGCTTACGCCGGCCACCACAATGAACTTACCCAGGGGAAATTTCACATTGACCCCTTGCAGGTTATTGCCATTCGCCCCTTTAATCTCCAGGAACTTTCCATTTCCTTTCCGACGTTCGCCGGGAACTTCAATGTGGCGATGCCCGTTCAGATAGGATGAAGTTAAGGTATCTAACTTCAACAGGTCAACGGGTTTGCCCTGGGCTACAATTCTACCACCGTGAAACCCCGCCTGCGGGCCAATATCTATCAGGTGATCTGCTGCCAGCATAATATCCTTGTCGTGCTCTACCACCAATACGCTATTCCCGATATCGCGAAGGTTTTTGAGGGCTATAATCAGCCGCTGGTTATCGCGTTGATGCAAACCAATGGAGGGCTCATCTAAAATATAGGTAATGCCTTGTAATTGCGATCCAATTTGAGTGGCCAGCCTGATGCGCTGCGATTCGCCACCACTCAAGGTACGCGAGGGACGGCTCAGCGTAAGATAGGTTAGGCCTACATCCAGCAAAAAGCCCAGTCTTTCACGAATTTCTTTTAAAATGTCTTTAGCGATAACGTTTTGTTTATTGGAAACCCGGTCTTCTATTCCCTCAAACCATTGCACGAGCATGTCCAGGTTCAGATCACACAATTCCGCAATATTTTTATCATCAATTTTAAACCAAAGACTCTCTTTCCGCAGCCGACCGCCATTGCAGGTATCGCAGGTTTTTAGCTGCATGAATTTTTCGGACCATTGTTGAATGCCCGCGCTTGATGTTCCGGTAAACCATCTTTTTAACTGGTTAACAATCCCCTCAAATTCTGTCGCATACGCCTGTCCGTTACCATTCGCTTCATCGAAATTCAAATCCATCTCCACCGTTGCCTTTTCATCCCCATATAAAAGGAGGTTCATCACATTTTCCGGCAAGTCGCTGATAGGCTTGTCAAGGCTGAATTTATTTTTTTTAGCCAATTGCTGAACCTGCTTGAAAACAAACGCCTCTCTCTCTTCCCCCAACGGGGCAATTCCCCCCTCGTTAATACTGAGTTTCGGATCAGGTAATACCTCATTCATATTCACCTGGTACACCGAACCCAGCCCCTTGCAAACCGGGCACGCACCGTAGGGCGAATTGAAGGAAAAGCTATTGGGAGATGGCTCTTCGTAAGAAATGCCGGTATCCTCGCACATGAGCATTTTTGAATAGAAAGCGTCCCCGGAATTTTTAGCGGCGGTTTCTGCCGGGCTTATGAACAGCAAATCCTTCCCCATTTTCAACGCCTGCTGCACGCTTTGACTGGTACGCACTTTAAATTCGTCGTCTACTTTCAGCCGATCGACCACCACTTCTATATCATGAATTTTATAGCGGTCAACCTGCATTTTAGGAACGAGGTCTTTGATCTCGCCATCTACCCTCACTTTTACAAAACCCTTTTTGCGTATTTCTTCAAACAGCTCGCGGTAGTGGCCCTTACGGCCCCGCACCAATGGTGCAAGGATAGAAATTTTTTGCCCCTTGAATCTTTTGAAAATATTATCTACGATCTCTTCCTCGCTCCACTTCACCATCTGCTTGCCCGTATTATAAGAATAGGCTTCCCCTACCCTCGCGTAGAGCAAACGCAGGAAGTCATACACTTCCGTTACCGTTCCAACAGTAGAGCGTGGATTTTTATTGGTCGTTTTTTGTTCGATGGAAATCACCGGGGAAAGCCCCATGATTTTGTCTACATCCGGTCTTTCCATATCACCGATAAACTGGCGCGCATAAGCCCCAAAGGTTTCCATGTACCGGCGCTGCCCTTCGGCATAAATCGTATCGAAGGCTAAGGACGATTTGCCGCTGCCGCTGATACCGGTGATAACCACCAATTGATTTTTGGGAATGTTGATGTCGATATTCTTCAGGTTATGTACCCTCGCGCCAAACACCTCTATATGTTCATGATCCGGTGGTGCCTCAACAGTGCCAGATGCCATTTTTTGCCTTGCTTTTGCCATAAAAGATAGCGAAGATACTAAAAAAAGTAGCAAAGATATTTTATCTCAAGGCTCCCGAGAAAAAATAAAATCAGGATTATATATCCGGGACTTCCCCGCCTTACAGACTTCTTTTACGGCTTTTATTTAGCCATTTTAAACACCACCGCATGCCTGCCTTTCCATTTTTTTTGCACCTGGGCAGGAATTTGTAAAACGGTATTCCCATCTTCCACTTTCCATTTCAATTTGGTTCCACTTCCCAATATACTGATCCGGCTTTTGGCG
>DASUFG010000163.1:0-7606 GCA_036274715.1 Agriterribacter sp. | reverse complement strand
AAAAGACAAGTTCTTTTAAAGGAAAACAATCACAATCATTGTTAATAAATAACCAAATTGGACTGAATTTAATGTTAAAATAACAGAACTTTATTATAAAAAACAAGAAGATTATACATTTTTTTACAAAAAGTGTGATTTCCTTCTATACAAAGAGCAAGTTTCTTCGGTTTTTATGCTTTAAAATTTAATGAATGGTCCAAATCCAGTTTTACCGAACAGCATCTATCATTATAGAGATATATATAACCCAAAATGCTGCCTATTAGACCATATTTCCTGAATTTAATCACCCCCTCTTGTAAAAAGATGGTCAAAATCCTGGCTATGGCAGTATCCCGGATTTTAGTAAATGCTTTTAGCGGGATATACTTTTTCCTCGTTTTTGCTTTTTACAGAATAAGTAAATCCTTTCTGCAACGCATAGGCGCCGTATTCGCCCTTTTTGTTCAATGCCAGGAATCCTACCTGGATCTTTTTTGACTTTTCCGGACTGCGCTTAATGATGCGCTTAACGGCTTCCCCGCAAGCCTGTTCCGGATGGTAACCCTGCCTCATGAGTTCTACCACCAGGTGCGAACCTACAATACGGATCACTTCTTCGCCTACTCCCGTTGAGGTAGCGGCGCCTATTTCATTGTCCACATACAAACCCGCGCCAATAATGGGTGAATCACCAACCCTGCCGTGGATTTTATAGGCCATACCACTTGTAGTGCAGGCTCCGCTTAAATCTCCTTTTGCATCCATAGCTACCATTCCAATCGTGTCATGATTATCAGGCCCGCCGGGCATCGGGTCATTTTCTTTGTTGTATAATTTATTTTCAATGTTTATCTCAGGTTGATAGTTGGCGCTTTTCAACCATTCCTTCCACGCCCGCTCGCTTGAAGGTGTAAGCAGGTTTTCTTTTTTAAAGCCATTCGCTAAAGCAAATTGCAATGCGCCGTCGCCCGCCAGCACGATATGCGGTGTTTTTTCCATCACCAATCTTGCAACAGCAATAGCATGTACAATGTGCTCCAACGCCATCACCGAGCCGCAATTGTACTTTTCATCCATAATGCAGGCATCAAGTGTTACATGCCCATCCCTGTCGGGTAATCCACCGTAACCAATAGATTGATTGGCAGGATCGGCTTCGGGTATTTTTACGCCGGCTTCCACCGCGTCAAGCGCCCTGCCCCCTTTTCCCAATATTTCCCAGGCCCCGGCATTCGCCGCCTTTCCAAAATCCCAGGTAGAAATAACGATTGGATTGTCATACAGCGCTTTGGGTAACGGTGCCATATGAACGAAAGATTGGCTGCCGGATAAAACCGCGGCCGAACCCAACACAGAATTTTGCAAAAATTTTCTACGTGTAGCCATGTTTCAACATTCAAATTTATCGGGTCTCACGTCGGGTGTACATGTCACAACAGCTGGCTCATTTTCAGCCCACCCTGTTAACCCCGTACAATCAATAAGCCCTTCAATTTGTTATTAACGGTTAATCATTAACGTTATCCAGCACCTTCAAATACTGGTTAATCAGGCGGCTTCCTGTATTTTCATCTTATTCATTAACCCCCTGTCATTTTTTTCTACTACCAGGGCGGCACCACCAATCAACTGGGCATCATGTCCCATATCGGAGATCATAATTTCTGTATTGGCTGCCAGTCGGGGTATGCAATGCTCGTTCAACGCCTGTTGTATGGGTGCCTGCAATATTTTACCAGCCAACGCACCCCTGCCGCTAAGCACTACCAGTCCCGGATTTAATAAATGTATCAATATAGCAATACCGCGACCGATATTATAACCCGCCTCCGATATTAATTCCACTGCAAAACGATCGCCTTTTGACGCTGCATTAATAATGGCATCTCCCGCTTTTTCAGGTGTCCCTGCTTTTAAGGTTTCCAGTTTCAAAACAGAAGTTCTGCCGGCTGATAAACCTTCAACAGCCTTATCAATTACAGCCGTTAAAGATGCCTCCGTTTCAAGGCAGCCGCTTTTCCCACAACTGCAAAGCTTACCATTCTGAAACAGGGGGATATGACTGAGTTCACCGGCAAAACCATCATCGCCCCGGAATAAATGCCTGTTCAAAATCATGCCCAGCCCAATTCCCCAGCCCACATTTACCACCATCACATTGTTTTTATCCCGTCCGGCGCCAAACTTCAATTCCGCCAGGGCAATCATACTTGAATCATTGTCTATAAATACAGGGATACCTGTTTTGGATTCAACAAAAGAAGTGAGGCTGCTTCCCGGGTTTTCTAGAAATGAATAGTTTACCCCCTCTTTGGCATCAATAAATCCAGGCATGCTGATGCCAATACCCAGGATTTTGTTTCTTTCAACCCCGGATTTGCCGATCACCTCATTAATCTTATCACTAACTACACATAGTGCGTCGGGTGTATTGGCAAGACTTAATTCGAACGAGGCTACCTCTCCCACATATTGGTTCTGCATATCCATTACCACCAGCCGGGTAACAAACTGATCCATCGCCACCGACACTGTATACATGATGTCGGGCTTCAGCGAGTACATCTGCGGCCGGCGGCCCCCACTCGATGGAGCGTGCCCGGTTTCAATCACAAACCCATCTTCAACCAGCTCATTTAATATTTTAGTAGTTAATGAAAGACTTTTTTCAATTCTCTCACTCACTTCGGCGCAGGAAAGCATTTTGGAGAAATAGAGATGGTTCACAATCCTTTTTCTATATAATTGATTTTTACTCGCCATTTTTTTCTTAATAAGATAAACTTTTTCAAAAATTTATGTTAAAGTAACATAACTTTTTCAAAAAAAACAAAATGTTTGTTCAAATATTGAAATGAACAGGGATGATTGATTTTATTTTTAGCTTGCTGAGGCTAAAAATTCAGATATTTGCAACCAATCGACGCGCGATTCATTATTTCTAAAACTAAACCGAAATACAAGCATGAAACGCTTATTACTTTATCTGCTACTGTTATTGCCAACCGCTATTGGATTGAAGGCACAAACGATTACCGACAACCCCGGTAAAATGCAATGGTTTAAAGATGCCAAACTGGGCATTTTCATTCATTGGGGTATTTATTCGGTAGATGGGGTGGATGAAAGCTGGGCTTTTCATAATAAAAAGATGTCGTATGCCGCATATATGAACCAACTGCACGGCTTTACAGCGAAGAATTACGATCCGGAAGCATGGGTTCAGTTGATTAAGGAGTCGGGTGCGCGATATTCGATTATCACTACAAAACATCATGATGGAGTGGCTTTATGGGATACCAAAGCCGATAATTTAAGTACGGTAAAAGCCACCCCGGCCAAAAGAGATGTGATCACGCCCTTTTTTAATGCGTTACGCAAATCCGGGATTAAGGCTGGCGCTTATTTTTCGGTACTGGATTGGTCGTATCCCGACTATCCAGGGTTTTTGAAAGACAGCAGCCGTTACAGTGTAAAAAACGACCCATCCAGGTGGAATCGCTTCCTGGCATTTTACCAAAAACAAATCCAGGAATTGAGCTACACTTTTAACCCGGATCTTTTCTGGTTCGATGGCGATTGGGAGCATAGTGCTGATGAATGGGAGGCAAAAAAGGTAAGGAACATGATTTTAAAACGCAACCCGAACGCCATCATCAATGGAAGGCTTGCGGGTTTTGGCGATTATGAAACCCCGGAACAGAACTTCCCAATCACGCGCCCATCGCTCAATCCATGGGAACTCTGCATGACGTCCAACAACAATTGGGGCTATCATCCAGACGACAGCGCTTATAAAACGCCCTATGAATTGATCACGATTTTTGCGGATGTAATCAGCAACGGTGGCAATTTATTATTTGATATTGGCCCACGGGAAGATGGATGGATCCCCGATGAACAGGTGCATTTGCTGAAAGAATTAGGCAAATGGACAAGCAAACACGAAACTGCTATTTTCGGCACCGAAGCCGGCCTTCCACCCGGACATTATTACGGACCAAGCACCTTATCAAAAGATTCTTCTACGCTATATCTTTTTGTGCCCGGCAATAATAGGGGAAAGCTGGTTGTTAGGGGGCTCCATAACAAAATCAACAGCATTCGGGTTGTGGGGACCGACGACACCTTACAACACAAAATTGTAGGTAAAATATCCTGGAGTCCAGTGCCAGGACTGGTGTACATTGACGAAATTCCATCCACTGCCGTGGATGAATATATGACCGTGCTTGAAGTGAAATTAGATGGCCCGATAAAATTGTATAAAGGCAAAGGAGGATTGGGCACGCTGTAGACTGGGAAAAGCGGTAAGTAATGCGTGGTGAGCCGTGAGAAGTGAGCCAGAAGGTTTCAGGTATTGGGCACTAGGTTTCCGGATTAACGAGACATCTTATTACGCCATAGCTATAGGAGGCTAGTGACATAGAGCCGTAATCAGTAACAGGCGCGATGTAAGCAGTTTCGCAGTTGGGGGTATCATATTACCGAAAACGCGGGGCTGGGCTGATAGCTATCAGTTCACTTCATCCTCAATTCAACGCGGCTGCGTCTTTTTCAATGGTAATCCCTTTTGTATGTTTGATGGAGTTCCAGCCATCGGTAATGTTTCGCAAATTGCTATAGCCTTGTTGCTTCAATAGTGATGCAGCAATAACGCTTCGGTAACCGTCAGCGGAATGCAAATACAAGTTATGACGCTCTTCGAGGTCGGCAAGATTGCCTGGATCTGCGATATCAATGAGGGGGATATTCAATGCATTCGCTACATGCCCTTCGGCAAATTCTACCGGCCTGCGCACATCTACAACCACGAGGTTTTCATCGAAAGGTAAATCCATTGCCAATTCCCCGGCATCCACATCAATGATCAGGTCAATAGGGAGTCCTGAGTTTTTTCCAGGCTTCGAGTCCATCTTCCAGGTAGCCGGCCACATTTGTAAACCCAGCATTTACTAACGAATCGATGTGCATTTCTTCTTTTCCTGCGGGCGTAACCACTATCATCTTTTTGTCAACCGGCAATAAATTAATACACCATTCTGTAAAACTGCCTTCATGCCCGATAAAAATAGCGCCCGGTATAAAGCCAGTGGTAAATGTACCTGCTGTTCTTGTGTCGAGAATAATCAGCGACTCATCTTCTTTTTTCAATGCATTTAACTGCAAAGGGGTAAAGGCAGCATAGCGCGAATACAACATTTCAGACATGCGGTTCCCAATGTGATTATATAAAAACGGTTGAAGGCAGTGCCACTCAACCGTTCGTTAATACACTTTAAATATTAACCTAATAATTGTTCCACAAATTGATATATCTCAGCCAATCTTTTATGATTTACTGAATAATATATGAATTTACCTTCCCTGCTGGTAACCACCATGCCTGCACGCCGCAAAATTGCCAAATGCTGTGATGCTACAGATTGTTCCAGTCTTAGCTGAACATATAGTTCAGTTACCATCATTTTCTGCTTTTCATCGAGCAATTGAAGCATTTGCTGTCGCAACTTGTGATTTAGCGCTCTTAAGATGAGCGCTGCTTTTTTAACGTTGAGAAAGTCGATCCGCAATTCGGATCCGGGTTCTGGAGATGATCCATTCAATACCATTGTGTATGGACTTGTAAGGCCTGTCATAGGAATAATAACTTTAAAATTTAATCATTAAGATATCAAAGGCAAAGATATAACTGAAAATACAAATAACCCCCTCAATACTGTATTAAAGATTATAAAATTGTACAGATGGTTTGTTAAGATTTCATAGAAGCCGGCGAATGAAATTCCTTTGAATAGAGGGGTTCTGTATATAAAAGATCCCGAAACCGGTTGTTTTTGAATGAGTTAAACAACAAGGCACATAAATGTTTATGGTTATATGTAGTATACCCGAAATGGGCATTTTTATGCTCTCCAAGAATATTTTGCCATTTTGAAGCGCCACTCCCAAAAAAAAGGGTTGTTTTGTTGGTAAGAATGGAATCGTAGGTTGCCGCCGAAAGAATTTGAGCGTGCGGAGCTGTTATTTGTTCCATTTGCTGCCCATATAAAGCAGTAAACACTTCATTGCGCCGGGCATCGATCAGGGGACAGTAAACATCAAAACCAGGAAACATTCCAATTGCTGCGGCAGTCATAGCCTCCAGGGTAGTAACCGTTAGTAATGGCTTTTTGAGGGCATAACATATGCCTTTGGCACTGGCCATGCCCACCCGCAAACCGGTATAAGATCCCGGACCATTGGTTACCCCAACGGCGTCAATATCGGCAAGTGTAAAATCCAACTCCAGCAGCATTTTCGCTATGGCCGGCTGAACAAATGCAGCATGGTCGTTACGCACATTGTTTTCCATGCCCATTATTAATTCGCCGTTTTGGCCAAAACCAACAAATGCATTTTCCAAAGCGGTATCAATATGTAAGATTAATGCCATTGCTTACTCAAAGATTGTAATAAAAAAATAGTACGCAAATTTCGGGCGCCCCTTCCAAATGTGTGAACCAATTTGGCAACCTTTAATTTTACAAGGAACCTGTACATGAAAAAAACCAGGCCTTCAGCAAAAATAGGTTGGCAGATTGAAGTTAACTTCGCAATTTTATGATCTTTCAATTTTTTTTATGCCTAAAACTATTATTAACACGCAGAACGCACCTGCACCTATCGGGCCTTACAGTCAGGCCGTAAAAGCCGGAAATCTATTGTTTGTTTCAGGGCAAATCGCCATCAATCCCGCTACCGGGAATATTGATGCGAGTAATGCATCGGAAGAAACGACACAGGTAATGAAGAATCTTGAAGCGATACTTACACAGGCCGGTCTTGATTTCAGCCATGTGGTTAAAACAACTATTTTCCTGTCGGATATGAATTTATTTGCAACCGTAAATGAAGTGTATGGCCAGTATTTTTCGGGCGATTACCCGGCAAGAGAAACTGTTGCTGTGAAGGGATTACCCAAAAATGTACATGTTGAGATCAGTGTAATCGCTGCCCAATAACCTTTTGCCCAGGGAACAATACATGCAATGCATATTGCACTCAATTTTCATCAAAAATGCTTTATTTCGTAGTCCGAATACCAAAATACGTTGTTACGAATCGTGCGCCACTTAACTGCAATACTGCTTATTCTCACTTTTTTGTTTAACCTTTTCGGTTACAGGTTGCTGCTACCCTATTGGGAACTTAAGGAGCAGGCGAATCTGTATGTAAACATCGGTCAACAAAACAATGGGGAAGACCTGGTAGAAATGCAACTTAAAAACCGTAGTTCCCGTGATGCGTTTTTCAGTTTGATTGACGATTTGCAGAATAAATCGGATGACCCACAAACCCCACGATCGTCCTTTTCATTCCACTTTGGGGCTGTTGATTGCATTTACCAGGACTTTGACAATTGCCTGGGTGTGACCCCGGGCAAAGCAATTTTCTATGGTAACCTTACAGCTTCTTCGCTAATTTCTGCATACATCACATCACTCTGGCAACCACCTGATCTTCACTGTCTGGCAAGTCAAGACTTTATTAAAAAAAAGATATTACTTAATGCACGCCATGCAGTAATGCATTTTTATTCTTCATTCAAAGCGGGAAATGTCAAGTAAATTTGCACTTT
>DASUFG010000162.1:0-3379 GCA_036274715.1 Agriterribacter sp. | reverse complement strand
AAACAATAATGTGCTGTTTTCCAGGCTGTTTCACTTTTTATTTCATAGTGCAACACATAGTCTGCAATATCGGTTAATACGTTATCGGTTGGCGGACGTTCGTTGGAGATAAAAGACATACAGTTATTTGAGATTTAAAATTTTAGTTTTGAAATTGGAAAGTATCCGGTTTTCGCGATCACCTATTCCGGCTTTACCGGCGCTTGTCTATTGCGATAAACTCTCTGTGTTCGGGGCCGGTATAGTTGGCGCCGGGGCGGATAATTTTGCCATCTTTTCGTTGTTCCATTATATGTGCACTCCACCCGGTAACTCTTGCTACAACAAACAACGGGGTGAAGAACAATGTAGGCACACCCATCAAATGATACGACACGGCGGAAAACCAGTCGAGGTTGGGAAACATCTTCTTTTCATTCCACATCACCGTTTCCAGGCGTTCGGCAATATCAAACAATTGCATATTACCAGCTTCTTCCGACAGTTGCTGCGCCACTTTTTTAATGACCTGGTTCCTGGGGTCGGATACCGTGTACACCGGGTGACCGAAACCAATGATCACTTCCTTCTTTGCCAATCTCGACAGGATATCGGATTCTGCTTCATCTGCCGAAGCATACCTGCTTTGAATATCGAAAGCCACTTCATTGGCACCACCATGCTTAGGTCCGCGTAAAGCGCCAATGGCACCGGTAATCGCAGAATACATATCAGAACCCGTTCCGGCAATTACCCTGCCCGTAAAAGTAGAAGCATTGAATTCATGTTCGGCATATAAATTCAGTGATACCTGCATGGCCTTCTGCCAGGAACCAGGCATTTTTTTCCCGTGCAGTAAATGCAGGAAATGCGCTCCAATGCTTTCATCATCCGTTTGCACCTCAATGCGCCGGCCATTATGCGAAAAATGATACCAGTATAACAATGCGGAACCGAAAGATGCCATTAGTTTGTCGGCAATATCTTTTGCACCGGCAAAATTATGATCTTCTTTTTCGGGAGATACCGTTCCCAGGATAGAAGTGTAAGTACGCAAAACATCCATGGGATGCGCTGCCGCGGGAATCTGTTCCAATACATTTTTTACAACAGCAGGTAAACCGCGCAAACTGGTCAATTTGGTTTTATAAGCCGCCAGTTGCGCTGCTGTGGGCAATTGTTCATGAATTAATAAATAAGCTACCTCTTCAAATTCGGCGCCTTCAGCAAGATCCAGGATATCATAACCGCGGTAATGCAGGTCGTTACCGCTTTTTCCTACGGTGCAAAGCGCTGTATTACCTGCCACGACGCCCGAAAGCGCTACACTTTTTTTGGGCTTAAAGCCTGGTATACTATTGTCTGACATAAGCGGTTATTTACTTTTTGAAAAAAGGGTATCGAGCTTTTGCTCGTATGCAAAATAGCCAATGCTTTCATATAATTCTGCGCGGGTTTGCATATCCTTAATGATACTTTTTTGCGTGCCCTCGGTGCGGATAGTATGAAATACATTTTGTGCCGCCTTATTAGCTGCCCGGAATGCCGACAGAGGGTATAAAACCAAATTCACTCCTGCATTTTTTAATTCTTCCACAGACCACAATGGTGTCATACCAAACTCCGTAATGTTCGCCAGGACAGGTATTCCCGTGGCATCAACAAATTTTTGATATTGCGGTAATTCATTCACCGCCTCGGCAAAAATAAAATCCGCACCGGCCTCCTTGTATGCAACCGCACGGTCCAGTGCCTTATCTAAACCTTCGCTGGCCAAGGCATCTGTTCTGGCACCAATAACAAACTGATCATCCGTCCTGGCATCAACGGCTGCCTTAACTCTATCGCTCATTTCTTCGAGGCTTACGATTTCTTTACCAGGGCGATGTCCGCAACGCTTGGCACCCACCTGGTCTTCTATGTGCAGTGCTCCTGCTCCTGCCTTTATCAATGATTTTATGGTTCGCGCCACATTAAATGCGGATGGTCCAAAGCCGGTGTCCACATCTACCAACAAAGGAGTATCGCAAACATTGGCGATGCGGTAAATATCAACAAGCACATCTTCCAGCGTGGTAATGCCCAGGTCGGGAATACCCAGGGATCCGGCAGCTACTCCACCGCCTGATAAATAAATCGCTTTAAATCCTGCCTGTTGAGCCAGTAAGGCATGGTTAGCATTTATAGTACCAACAATTTGCAAAGGACTTTCTGCCGCCATCGCCTGACGGAAACGAACTCCTGCAGATGGTGGATTGTGCATTGTCATTATTTTTTTTTAATTAAATTGGTATACGCGGCATTCCTGCACGGTACGCTACTGTTCCTTCACAACATTGAAAGGAAATGATTCTTAACGGAGAAAGAATAATCTTGTGCAAACCTACATGAAAATTCTCATTTTTATCCCCGATAGTAGTTTAAAACGCTCGTGTAAAAAGTAATTGCTTCTTAAGAAAAGAGCGCTATTCGTCTGAAGAAAGAGGTGTTTCAGACCTGCCTATTTGAAATTTTGAGTGGCAATTGTTCTTTCCATTATTTTTGCAGGTTATGAAATTAGATATACTCGCCGTTGCTGTGCATCCGGACGACGCAGAATTGGGATGTGCCGGAACTTTATTAATGGAAAAACAACAAAATAAAAAAATCGGGGTGATAGATCTTACCCGCGGGGAACTGGGCACCAGGGGAAGCGCAGCGCTGAGAGCCGAGGAATCTGCGCGGGCAGCAGCAATCATGCAACTGGATGTGCGTGAAAATTTAGGAATGGCGGACGGCTTTTTTAAGAATGATGAACCTCACCAGCGTCTTCTAATAAAAGCCATACGCAAATACCGCCCCGAGATTGTTTTAGCGAATACTTTAGATGACCGGCATCCCGATCATGGAAGAGCCGGGCACCTTATCAAAGATGCCTGCTTTTTAAGTGGGTTAAGAAAAATAGAAACCTATGACGATAACGGTGTGCTGCAGGCGCACTGGCGCCCTAAATATATTTTTCATTATATACAGGATCGGTATTACGAGCCCAATTTTGTGTACGACGTGAGTGCTGTCTTTGAACAAAAACTAGAGGCCGTTAAGGCCTACAGTTCCCAGTTTCATTCCGGCTCGTATGAAAAAGATGAACCCCAAACCTATATTTCAACGCCGGAATTTATCCAATCTATTATTGGGCGACATGCCATGTTCGGTAAAATGATTGGCGTACCCTATGCAGAAGGATTTATTACCGAAAAGATGATTGGGATCAACAATTTTGAATCCTTTATTCAAAAAGATACTTAACAAACTGCAGGTAAGCGCTTGGCCCTTCTTTTAAGCATGTAGTTTAACCTACATGAAGTACTAGAGTATAAGCAGAAGCGTTCCCTTTTTTTCTATCACTCCACCTAAATAA
>DASUFG010000161.1:0-4599 GCA_036274715.1 Agriterribacter sp. | reverse complement strand
AAGCATTTAGAATAGCGGCGGTTTTTGGCTGCATCGCTGCGGTGATGCAACCCTTGAGTGGCGATCTCTCTGCCAAAGATGTGGCACGGCGACAACCAGCAAAACTGGCTGCTATGGAAGCGCATTTTCATACCCAACCTTCGGCGCCTTTAATTATCGGGGGTATACCCGATGTGAAAAATAAAAAGGTAGATTATGCTTTCAAAATTCCCGGCTTCCTGAGCTTTATGGTGTATGGCGACTTTACAACAGAAGTAAAAGGGCTCGACCAGATTCCTTTGGATGAACAGCCGCCGGTAGCAATTACACATTATGCCTTCCAGGTGATGGTTGGACTCGGCATAATCATGTTATTAATAGCGTTGCTCTACTTTATAACATTGTGGAAAAAGCGTAAATGGCTGGAAACGAAATGGCTGCTCAGGTTATTCGTGATAGCAACACCCATGGGCTTTATTGCGGTAGAGGCCGGGTGGACGGTAACGGAAGTGGGCAGGCAACCCTGGATCATTTACGGCATTATGAAAACAGCCGATGCCGTTACCCCCATGCCGGGCATTGTTTATTCTTTTTACCTGTACACAGCAGTATATCTATCGCTGGCTGTTATCGTAACTTTCATGCTGTACCGCCAAATAAAAATGGTAGGCAAATTATATGATAGTCCATCATCGAATCAACCTGAAAATTTGTAAGTGCGCATGTTAAACGCAGTAATGATATACCTGTGGCTGGCTATCCTGTTATACCTGCTTTTGGGTGGAGCTGATTTTGGTGCGGGTATCCTGGAGCTTTTTACCCGCAAAAGCAACCTGGCGAGAACCCGGAAAACCTTGTACAAGGCTATTGGACCCATTTGGGAGGCTAACCATATGTGGCTTATTATTACCATAGTGATACTATTTGTCGGTTTCCCGGCCATTTACACCACCATGTCCATCAGCCTGCACATTCCTTTATCCATAATGCTATTGGGTTTTATAGCCAGGGGAACAGCTTTTGCTTTCCGGCATCATGATGCAGTGGCCGATGATATGCAAGGGATATACAACCGCGTTTTTGTGCTTTCCAGTTGTATCACACCTTTCTTTTTAGGCATCATCGCGGGCAGTGCAGTATCAAGAACTATTGACCCAACTGCAATAAGCTTTACCGATGCTTATATTTTCAGCTGGCTGCATTTGTTCTCCATAGCGGTTGGATTGTTTACGGTAACCATATGCGGCTTTCTCGCCGCTGTATACCTTATTGGAGAAACGGATAATGAATGGGATAGAAGCCGGTTCATTGCTAAAGCAAAAACCACCAATATAGCGGCTGTAATTTGCGGAGCCATGGTTTTTGTTGCGGCTTATATACAGGGCATTCCGCTTGCGGGCTGGCTATTCGATGATTGGGTGGGCGTGACCTCCATAATAGCCGCCAGCTTTTCCCTTGTACTTTTATGGGTTTATATATACAGGGGTAACACAAGTATTATCCGTGTTTTGGCAGGTTTCCAGGTGAGTATGATCCTGCTATCGCTGACCTACCAGCATTTCCCAAATATTGTTTTGCTGAAAGATGGAAGCGCTCTTTCTTTACTGGAACATCACGGTCAGAATAAAACCATTGAAACCCTGGGTATTGCTTTGTTGCTGGGCAGTATATTTATCCTCCCTGCACTGGCTTACCTGCTCTATAGTTTCCAGCAAAAACCACAGGGGGGAAATCATGCGAATCGGGCCAATATCACGATTGACGCAAAATAAAGCATGGATAATACTTACCATCCAACCGGACAACATAGTTGAATTTTCAATAAACAAAGTAAGTGTTACATGAGCAATCACTTCAAACTACTCTTTAGTATCTGCTTTATCTACTCCTTTTCTGCTTACCAGGTAGTATCCGATAGAAAATGCGAGCACGAGCGTTGCCAAACCAATATCTGCCATTGGACTAATTTCATGCGTATCCAGCATAAGGATTTTTCGGCTTATGGCAATGAGGCAAACAATTAATATGATGCGTATCTTGGTTTCGTGTGATTGGCCAAATACCCTGATGGTTTCCAGGATTTCCATTCCCAGCAACACATTAAAAAACAGGGCTACTCCATTTTTGGTATAATCGGGCGCATAAGCTAACCCTCTTTCATCTATCCGGGTAATGATGCCAGTACCTAATTCCCATATTAACTCGAGCGACTGAAAAACGATAAAGATCATACCCGCAGTCAAAAGAAGATAGGAAATATAACGCTCAAAATAGTTAAGGATTTTTTCCATAGATCAAAGATTGATTTGGCCACCTGTTAATTGCAACAGCAACAACACCCCACATATACGAGCAGCGCTTAACGGATGAATTGTTTGATACAAAAACGTTAGATAATAAGAAACTTAAATGTATAAAATAAATATATACCCGACAAAACATTTCAAATTCTGTACGTCATTCGCCCAATACCAATTGTAATGCAATCAAGGAGGTGTAACACTCAGCGTGCTGAACCACCAGGCGATCGACTCCCGGTGAAGATCAGTAAAGTCGCTGTTCACCACAAAAGGAATAAGGAAAAATAACAGCCAGGCATAAGTGCAGCTTATAAAACCCGGCGCCTCAGCATGTAATGACAAACCATGAAAGTGCTTAATTCCACTGTACGGCCGGCAGCCTGTGTAGTTGGCCGTCTACCACCATCAATTCTTCGATTTCGAATTTCCAGTATTTAAAAAGCGGGGACCCCTGGAGGTGTTTCTTTACTTCTCTTTTATTTTTTGCAGACACGGTAATCCATATCCTTTGAGATTCCATGGTCACCACATACTGATCAATTACACCATCTTCGATAAGTGTATTCACATATTTTCGGTGATCTGGAATCAGCGCCATGAATTCATCATTCATCTCAAACTGTATAGATACCTGGAATTTTTTCATTTCGCTATCGTCCCGCAATACATTCCTTTTCATATATATTATCCTCCTGTTCTATGTACGTAAAAAAAGATGCACAGGGATATCAGATTGCCCACTCCACTACACTATTCACAATTTCTTCACGATATGGGATGGCAACCTTGATATAATTGTCGGTATATCCTTCCATCATACCACTTTTATTGCGGCCTTCAAATAAGACGGGTCTTTTTTGTCCCGCATGTTGGCCGGTAAAATACTGCATTTTCATATAAGACAGATTTCGAAGTGTTTTATTGCGTAAATGCCTATCGTGCACAGGAACCACAGGTTTAATGGAAAGCGCGTAGGTATCGTCTCTTTCAGAATAGGTAAAAACGTGGAGGTAAGAAATATCCAGCCCGTGCAGGAAATCAAAAGTAACCTTAAAATCATCATCCGATTCCCCGGGGAACCCTACAATAACATCGGCGCCAATACAGCAATGCGGCATTAATTTTTTAATCGTGGCTACCCTATCCGCATACAAGTCACGCCTGTATCTCCGTCGCATTAAACCGAGTATGCGATCATTGCCACTCTGCAAGGGAATATGAAAATGGGGCATAAACTTTTTACTGCCTGCCACAAAGGAAATAATTTCATTGATGAGCAGGTTGGGTTCGATGGATGAAATGCGGTATCGTTCTATTCCCTCTACTTTTTCCAACTGTTGTATCAACTGAAAAAAGGTCTCATTCCTTTTGAGCCCGGAAGATGGGGCGGTTTCATTTATTCCAAAATCGCCGAGGTTAACACCCGTTAATACGATTTCCTTTACCCCTTTTTGTGCAAGTTGCTCTGCCTGGGTAACTACATTGGAAATAGTGTCGCTCCTGCTTTTTCCCCTTGCCAATGGAATGGTACAAAAAGAACAGTTGTAATTGCAACCATCCTGCACTTTCAAAAAAGTGCGGGTGCGGTCGTTTACCGAAAAGGAGCTATTGAAGCCCGATATTTCATCGATATCACAACTGGATATTTTTGCGGAATTACCTTTCGCCAGTTCTTTAAGGTGTGTGGCAATGTTAAATTTTTCGGCTGCTCCAAGCACCAGGTCAACACCTTTTATTTCTGCTATTTCCCTGGGTTTCAACTGAGCGTAACAGCCCGTAACCACCACCAGGCTTTCGGGCGATTTGCGTTGAATACGGCGTACCAACTGGCGGCATTCCTTATCAGCATTTTCAGTAACTGAACAGGTATTGATCACATACACATCAGCAATGGATTCAAAGGGCTTTTTTTCAAAACCTTCCTGCTCCAACATACGCGAAAGCGTAGAAGTTTCAGCGAAATTGAGTTTGCAACCCAGGGTGTGAAATGCCACTGTTTTTGAAATGTCCATAACGCGGCGAAGATAATCGAAAAAGCAGATACATGCCCCCTATTCGCCACCCATCAGGTTCTCAAAAAAAGCGGTATTAAGGTATTTTGTGAAAAAATTGGCAGGGTCAGGCGCTACTTGTCCACCATCCATTAAAAAGGAGAAGCGAGGTTAACTTTGGATGTTCGGGAAGAGGATTCGCAGGATCAGCGATTTGCTGTTTTCCCGATAAAAATAAGCCCTTCGTATACCTGGTTGATTGCGGTAACCAGGTCTTCCGCCACGGCATGTTTAAAAACATAGCCCCGTGCGCCGGCAGCCATCATTTT
>DASUFG010000160.1:0-2894 GCA_036274715.1 Agriterribacter sp. | reverse complement strand
AAAATATATTTTCCCGTCGTTTTATTTAATGCGGTTAATAAAGGCATTTGCAAACAAATCAGCATTGAGCAAAGTGCAATGTCATCGGCTACAATAAAAAAAAAGTAACTATTGTCACAGTTTCCATCCCAATTTAAAACTTAAGGTATAATCGGAATTACTGCTGCTGTTCACGATAACATCTACATTCGATGCATACAAAAGGTAATCAAATATAAAATCCCAGCGCCTGGCTTCAAACCTTTCACCTAACCCGATGTTTACCCGCGGGTATTGTTTGCTTTTGTGGTAATATCGCCCCTACCGCGGTTTCAAGCTATCCTGTAGTTGGTGAATGCCGTATTTATTATTTCGCTGGCGGAATGGCCGGCCTCACTTCTATTTTACTGGGCAAGGTACGCGGGTTCATCTGCAGCAGGTCGGCTACCATTTGTCCAATGTCTTCCGGCTGTATCTTCCAGGCATCTGCATCGTTGGGCACATGGCCTGCAAAATGAGTGGACACCGAACCCGGCATAATGGTCGTTACTTTAATACCATACTTCCTGAGATCGAGCATAATAGCCTGGCTAAAGCCTACCAATCCAAATTTACTGGCATTATATGCCGCCGCAGTTTCAAAGAAGTTGGTGCCGGCCAAACTGGCAATCGTAATAATATATCCTTTTGAATTTTTCAAGGCATCAATACTTGCTTTAACACTATTGAAAACACCGGTAAGATTGGTATCAATC
This sequence comes from Agriterribacter sp., assembly GCA_036274715.1. GTDB lineage: Bacteria > Bacteroidota > Bacteroidia > Chitinophagales > Chitinophagaceae > Agriterribacter. Next base: position 2,160 of record DASUFG010000160.1, on the reverse strand, counting down.
GTTTCATTCCATTGCTGCTCAGTTAAACTATCAATAGCTGCAAAATGACCTACGCCGGCATTTGCCACCAATACATCCAACTGTCCAAAATGATCTACTACCGCTTTCACAGCCTTCACTTCGTTTGCCATAGAACCGGTGTTTGATTCAAGGGTCAACACTTTTGATGGATCATCACTTAACGATGCCCCAGCCAATCTTGCCGCACTAAGCGTTCTACTGGTAATCGCCACCCTCATACCGTAATCCAGTAAGGATTTAGCAATGCCAAATCCTATCCCTTTACTGCCACCTGTTATATAGGCTACTTTGTTGTTCAACTTGCTCATGATGATTAAGTTTAGATTTTTTTATATTGATGACTGAACAGTTTTGCACCCCATCAATATTTACTATAGGTTCTTTCGGTTTACATGATCAGGAAGATAAAAAAAATGACAACCGTGCAGTTGTTTGAGCATGCAAGATCGGTAAATTACACCAACATGGTTTAAATGGCTGGCAGGAGTATAAAAAGATTGTCGGGATTCCCCTTTTTAATTGTTGAAGCAAATATTGATAAGGGCGTTTAATACTACTACTTCAGCCTGGCGTATATATCCAGACTGATAAAATTGCCGTCTTTTATTTCACAGTCTTTCATCGTACCCTCATGCTCAAAATGAAGTTGGGTCAACAGCGTTTTACTATTTCTATTCTCCGTTTCTACAAAGGCTTCCATTCTGTGAATATCGAAATGTTTGAATGCATAATCTAAAATCAACGGAATAGCCTCTTTCATTATTCCTTTACCCCAATAGGCCGGAAGCAACCAAAACCCAATTTCTGCTTTTCGATGTATTTCATTAACATGATAAACTCCTGCCGCACCATAAAACATACTCCCGTCCGGAGAACATACCGCCCACCACCTGCCCTTTCCGGTAGCTTCCAGTTCTGCAAACCAATCCATTTGCGTTTGGGTTCCTTCAACACTATCATAACGCACTCCATAATAACGGATCACATCCGGATGTGAAAGCGCGGTGTATACATCATCCACATCGCCCTCGCTAAACTGTCTGAGCAAAAGCCTGTTTGTTTTAAAAACCGGGAATGTATGATTCATTTAATATTGTGATTGACCAGGCAAAAAACCTACGATTATGCTATTACGTTAGCAGGGCATACAAGGCTGCCGAAATGCCCACATAGTACCGACGGATCAGCAGTAAGATTACAAATAAATTGAGCGCTCAACTATAGCCGGCCAACATTCCCTGTGGACCGGCTATACAATTTCGAAAAAATACCTAAAGGCCAATCAATTCATCAAGGTTTTCCAATGCGGCTGTGAACCCTTCCTTAAAGCCCATTTCAATGTACTTTTCCAAATCGGCAAGTTTATCGTATTTTATTTCAACAGTAACTACAGTTGCACCCGATGCTTCGTTAAATTGGTTTGTCCAGGTTGATCTTGGAAACGACTGGTTAACATTTCCCTGCTCATCGCAAAAAGCATCCAAAGCCGAGTATCTTTTTAAAGGCGTAATAGCGCTGTAATCGGCCCGGCACCATTGCGCCGCCCCATCAGGACCTACCATCGCATACAACCAGTGGCCCCCCTCTCTAAAATCCATGGTTTTAGTATTGGTTTTCCACGGCTTAGGCGCCCACCACTGATCAAGCAGTTCACTTTCCGTCCACGCAGCCCATACTTTTGAAACAGGCGCTGCAAATTCCCTTTCCACTTTAATTTTGTTGTTTTCCTTGTCAACCGTAAAATTCATTAAAAGATTAGTTTTCATCTTTTTTTGTTTTTAAGTTTAATAATACCTCATCGAGTTGGTTAAAACGGTCTTCCCAATGCTGCTTTATTTTTTCGAGCCACTTATCCACTTCCTTCATTTTTGCCGGGTTAAAATGATAATAAATCTCCCTGCCCACCTTTTCCTGTTTCACCAATTTGCATTCATGCAGGATTTTGATGTGTTTTGACACCGCCTGCCGCGTTGAATCAAAATGCTCAGCAAGCGCGTTGGGTGTCATGGTTTGAGTGGCAATTAATAATAAAATCGCTCTTCTCGTGGGATCGGCTATGGCCTGAAATACATCTCTTTTCATGGTTCAGGAGGGTTTTAATGCAACTTTCCAGTTGCAAATATATATGCAATTAATCGG
>DASUFG010000159.1:0-2372 GCA_036274715.1 Agriterribacter sp. | reverse complement strand
AATTTATGCTCAGCGCGGTGATCTACTGCAACGAAAACCAAACATTAAATGACGACACCTACGAATACGACTCCATCGGGTTTCTTTTTATGAAGCGACTGGGTGAAGTGATATACAATTATGAATTGAAAAGGGAAAGATCACATATTCCGAACCTCTCCAATTTTAAAATAGAATATGGAAAATAAGTGTGCGATACATTGCATGAATAAAGTGGTATATGCCGCTCCGCTCTTCCAACAACATCTCCAATAGTTTACTCACGACCAAATCATATGTACATGAAAAGGCAACAGGCATGCAGCTTTTCGTGCAAAAGCCCGATAATATAGTGCGTTATTGCCATAACTTTACCGGCAGAAAATATTGGGACATGGCGTTGCGCAAAAAAATCAGTCTGGACATAAAAAGCAATAACGATACCGGCTTCGGCAGCAATGCCGACAACTACGGCGGTCGCTTTGTAAACAAAGATGGCAGCTTTAATGTAAAAAAAGAAGGGACGCCTTTATGGGACAGGTTCAGCATGTTTCATACGATGCTGCAATTGCCCGCGTGGAAATTCATCTTCTTCATCGTGCTTGGCTTTATATTGATCAACCTGCTTTTTACCTTCTTGTTTTATTTAATAGGAGCCGGGGAGTTTACCGGTGTTATTGCGGGAACTGAATGGCTTGAATTCCGCGAGTTATTTTTTTTCAGCACCGAAACCTTCAGCACGGTGGGTTATGGCAGGGTAAACCCCGTAGGTGGCTGGGCCAATTTTGCCGCTGCAGCCGATGCGCTCACCGGGTCTTTGTTCTTTGCCCTGGTAACGGGTTTGTTATACGGGCGGTTTTCGAGACCCAAAGCGTACATCAAATTTACAAAACATGCACTGGTAAGCCCGTATAAAGATATTACCGGCTTAATGTTCAGGTTTGTAAATACAAAAGACAATCATTCCCTTACCGATGTGCAGGTAAGTGTGAGCCTTAGCCTGCTGGTGCAGGAAAATGGCAAAAGCAGTTACAAATTTTATACGTTGCCTCTGGAACGAACCAGGGTAGACAGTCTGCCCATGAATTTTACCGTGGTGCATCCCATTGATGAAGAAAGCCCCGTTATGGGCCTTTCTTATGAAGACATGAAGCATGCCGATCTTGAATTATATGTGTTGGTAAAAGCCTATGACGACGGCTATTCGAGCCAGGTACTGCAGCGTACCTCATACACCTATGACGAAATTGTGTTTGATGCTAAATTCGTGCAGATGTACAGGGAAAGCGAAGATGGTAAAACAACCATTATCGAGTTGCACCGACTTAACGAGTATAAGGTGACTAAGACCGTTGAATAATATTCGTTAATGAAATGTATCGTTTATGAAAAATGCCATATGCAAAAATTAGTATTGATTATTGTGTTGATGGCCTCCACAGAAATGTTGCATGCTCAAAAGAAGAAAGGTGCACAGATGTCGGGCAACCCCGTTTTCCCGGGCTGGTATGCCGATCCTGAAGGCATCATCTTTAATAAAAGCTACTGGATTTATCCCACGTATTCAGCGCCATACGATAAGCAGGTTTTCCTGGATGCTTTTTCATCGACCGATCTCGTTCACTGGAAAAAACATAGGCGCATTGTAGACACCGCCGCTATAAAGTGGGCAAAAAGAGCTATGTGGGCCCCGGCTATTGTAAATAAAAACAACAAATATTACCTATTTTTTGGCGCTAACGATATTCAAAGCAATGACGAAAAAGGTGGAATTGGTGTGGCTGTTGCCAGTAAGCCGGAAGGACCCTACAGGGATCATCTTGGCAAACCGTTAGTGGATCAGTTTCACAATGGCGCGCAACCAATTGATCAGTTTGTTTTTAAAGATGCCAACGGAAAATATTATTTGATATATGGCGGATGGAAGCATTGCAATATTGCTCAACTCAACGAAGATTTTACCGGGTTTGTTCCTTTTGATGACGGAAGCACTTTTAGAGAAATAACACCGGAAGGATATGTAGAAGGTCCGTTCATGTTTATACGCGATGGCAAATATTATTTTATGTGGTCGGAAGGTGGCTGGACGGGACCCAACTACAGTGTTGCCTATGCCATTGCAGATTCGCCATTCGGACCCTTTAAACGCATTGATAAAATACTGCAACAAAACCCCGAAATAGCTACCGGGGCTGGTCACCATTCCGTAATACAAATTCCCAACAAAGACGAATGGTATATTGTATACCATCGCCGGCCATTAACAGAAACCGATGGCAATTCAAGGGTAACCTGTATCGACAGGATGTATTTTGATGATAACGGAATGATTAAACCCGTAGTGATTTCCAATGAAGGGGTGCAGGAAAATAAACTCAGGTAGAGTCATTAGG
>DASUFG010000158.1:0-7368 GCA_036274715.1 Agriterribacter sp. | reverse complement strand
AAAGGAAAGGTGATTGCTGTAATTACAGAGGGTGATGAAACCATTACCGGGATGGCAGACGACGTATTGCCCATACCCGAGGCGGATGAATTGATCGCACCCATTATCAGCACCATTCCGCTGCAGTTGTTTTCGTACTATATCGGTGTAGCCAAAGGGTACGATGTTGATAAACCCCGCAACCTGGCCAAGAGTGTAACGGTAGAATAAAAAAGCAACAAAATACAAGGTATCAATTTTAAATAAAGCCCGAAATCCAAATTTTTAAATCCGAAACAAGGAATTGAATGACGGGACACAAGTTCCCAAAACAAGCCCGAATATTTAGATGCGAAATTCGCAGGAGAAGATCAGTAATCACACAAAAGATGTAAGAAGCAAATAATACGCACGAAACCGAACGCGCGAACACAGCTGAAAAGTCTGAATCAAACAAAAGACCATAAACCAGGAACTTCAAATTTCAAATCTCCGATCTCAAATCGACATATGAACCAAATCAACAAAAGAGCGATTGACTCGCTGGGATACAATTTTATCGCTCCCGGTTATCTTCCCGACGGAAAAGATGAGTACCATCTTCGCAATATTCAAAACAGGAATGGCATTCAATATCGTGGTCTCACCGCCTGGGAAATTGAAGTATTGGTGCGTAACAGAAATACTTCTGATGACTGGAATAAGATACTGGTATCCGATGCGTTCAATCCCGAACTCGTAAAAAATTGTAAGTTCTTTGGACTGGTACGCATTGGTAAACTGGAAGCTTACTTTTTAGAGTATCATAACCTGCGCATGCCGGTTGGCATATATAACAGTACAATTATCAGTTGCGACTTTGGCGATAACGTTGTGGTAGATAATGTAAACTACCTCTCGCATTATATTATCGGGAGCGAGGTAATCCTCGTCAATATCAACGAACTGGCTACCACAAATGTGGCGAAGTTCGGGAACGGTATTATTAAAGACGGTGAAAGCGAGAACATCCGCATTTGGTTGGAAATATGCAATGAAAATGGAGGTAGAAAAGTAATTCCCTTTACACGAATGCTGCCCGGTGATGCCTGGCTTTGGAGTAAATACAGGGATGATGACCTTATGCTTGAGAAATTTAAGATGTTCACACAAAAAGAATATGATGTACAGAGAGGGTATTATGGTAAAATAGGTGACCGGACTATTATTAAAAATACCAGCATCCTGAAAGATGTGTGGATTGGCTCAGATGCCTATATTAAGGGCGCCAATAAATTAAAAAACCTAACCGTTAATTCTTCTCCCGAAGCGCCTTCACAAATAGGAGAGGGCTGCGAAATGGTGAATGGTATTGTTGGGTTGGGTTGCAAAGTGTTTTACGGGGTTAAAGCTATCCGTTTTATTATGGCTTCCCATTCGCAGTTAAAATATGGAGCCCGTTTAATTAACTCTTACCTCGGCAATAATTCCACTATTTCCTGTTGCGAAGTATTGAATTCACTCATCTTTCCATCGCACGAACAACACCATAATAATTCTTTTCTTTGTGCCGCTACCGTAATGGGACAAAGCAATATGGCCGCTGGCGCCACAATCGGGTCCAATCATAACTCCCGCAGCCCCGATGGCGAATTGATAGCGGGAAGGGGGTTTTGGCCTGGCTTATGTGTGAGTCTAAAACACAATTCAAAATTCGCATCATTTAATATTTTGGCAAAAGGTGATTATCCCTATGAGCTCAATATACCTTTTCCGTTTGCATTGATCAGCAACGATGTGGCAAACGACGAACTGATTATTATGCCTGCCTATTGGTTCATGTATAATTTGTATGCGATTGCGCGCAACGAATGGAAATACCAGGATCGTGATGCCCGTATTGAAAAAGCGCAACGCATCGAATTTGCCTCGCTGGCTCCGGATAGCATTAATGAAATCATGGATGCGCTTCAGTTGTTGGCCTTATATACCGGTAAAGCTTTTAATGAACATCAAAAGCCGGGCAAAACCTTATCACAAAAAGAATACATCAAAAAAGGCACCCAACTTTTAGAGTCAAACGATGAAATTATTAATGAATTGAAAATCGTTGCAGAAGGAGCAGAAAACAGTGAAAGAAAAGCCGTCATTGTAAAAGTGCAACAGGCATATACTATTTTTAAGGAGTTGGTCATATACTACGGCACCCTGCAGTGCATTGAGCAACTGGAAGAAAATGATTTCAAAAATTTCGCGGCGCTCATTAAACAATTTCCTTCGCCAGCCAAAAGAACTCAATGGATTAATGTAGGCGGTCAATTGATACCTGAATCAGAAGTAGAAAAATTCAGAAAGCACATCCGGGCAGGAAAAATAAAAAGCTGGGACGATGTGCATGCATTTTATACCGCACAGGGACAGGCTTATGATGCCGACAAATTTGAACATGCTTTTGCGGCATTGCTGGAAGTGATGGACATATCGGCGGCAGCGTTTACCCCTGAAGTGCTTCGAGAGATATTGCTCCAATCAATACAAACCAAAACCTGGTTAACCGAAGGTATTTACGAATCGCGGGCAAAAGATTATCACAATCCATTCCGCACCATGGTTTTCGATAATAAAGAAGAAATGGACAAAGTATGGGGAAAGCTGGAAGAGAATAGCTTCATCGCGCTTCAGCAGAAGGATTTAAAAGAATTCAAAAAAAACGTGAACGGGTTGATTAAATCGTTGAAGCTATAGTTCCCGGCCAGGCAGGTTTCTCCTTTACTTATAAATATTTCAAACTTTTGTCAATGCTTTATTCAGTGGGAAGGGCACTACACACCTTCATTTTTGTTGGTCGTCCTGGTAAGTCACGCTTTTTCTGCCGATGACCTTCTGCATCACAAAGTCATTCATAAAAAAGCCATTGCCAATATCAATATCTTCCTGCCGCATTACCAAAAAACCCAGTTTTACATAAAACTCCATCGCTTTGTTGTATCGGTTTACGTTCAATTCCAGCCGGAAGGGTTCAACAGTATTAATGTCTTCAACAATATAATCAATCATTTTTTTTCCAATCCCTTTTCCCTGTTGATTTTGTAATACGTATATTTTATGCAGCCGGTATACCTCTTTATTTTTTGTAGAAGAATAAGAAGCAAATGCAACCGGTTCAGCATCATCGTACCCCACAATAAACCGGTGTTTCTGTGTATTCATCTGCTTTTCCAACGAAGGTGCGCTGTACATCATGTCGAGCATGTAGGCAATTTGGGTATCCGTAAGAATGTGGGCGTAGGTTTGTGGCCATATTTTATAGGTGAGTTCACGGATTATTTCAATATCGCCTATACCTGCTTTCCGGAAATGCAACATGCGTTTTTGATTATTTGATGAATGAACCGGATGTTAGAAGGCCAACTCCAGCGGAAAACTCACTTCAGCTCTTAGACCCTGTTCGAGATCGTATAATGCCACAGCGCCGCTGGGTTTGTCTTTTTTGTTTAAGTGGGTAATACGTTCATTGGTTATTTTCATACCCAATGATTTTCTGTCTTCTTTTTCGGCGTTACTGTTGGTAGCAGCATAGTTACGTCCCACGCCATCATCCTCAACAATACATTTGATCATTTCATTTTCTCTTGTAATATGGATGATGATTTTCCCATTTCCCTGTTTGTTTGCGATACCGTGCCAAATACTGTTTTCTACAAATGGTTGAAGTAACAGTGGCGGTACAAGGGTATTTACGGCATCAATATTATCATCTGCTTTTATCTCGTACGTAAATTTATTATTCAATCGTTTTGCCTCCAATTGCATGTACAGTTCGAGTGCCTTAAGATCATCGGCGAGGGATACTTCTTTCAGTTCGGAATTTTCTAATATCATACGCATCAGTTTTGCAAATTTTGTGAGGTAAATATCGGCGGCCTCAATATCATTTTTAGTGATATAGTCTGCGATGGAGTTCAGTGAATTGAAAATGAAATGCGGGTTCATTTGTGCGCGCAGCGCCTTCATTTCCGTTTCAGTTACCCGTGCTTTGAATTCGACTTCCTTTCTGCGTTGTTCCGTATCCCGTTTTCTTTTGTAAAGCACGTATCCGGCCATGGCTGCGCAAAGTACCAGCAATATACCTCCAATAACCACGTTCCGTATAATCCGTTGCCGCCTGATTTCGGCAGCAGCCAGGGCCACAGTCTTATCATGTTCTGCGTCCATTAATGCCTGCTTCTTTTCAAATTCAAAAGCAGCTTCTTTTCTGGTAATTTCTATTCTTTTTTCATCATTCAGCACACTATCTTTCAGCGTAACATGTTGTTTAAATGCTGCCAACGCTTCAGCGGGTTCATGACGGGCTTCATGTATTTCACTGATGGCTTTTGCAGTCAGGCTTTGCTGTTCCACAGCGCCAACTTCTTTGCTCAATTTTAATGCCTCCTTTTCATACTTCATGGCCAGTGAATAGCGTTCGGTGGAACTAATGTTCTGTTCCTTAAGAAAGGATTCGGGTGCATTTAAATATAATTCCCCGATCTGCGATAGCACTACCGCCAAATCGTTTTTATCTTCTGCAGATTCATATAACTCCCGGGCTTTCTGCAGGTATTCGAATGCCTTGTCATACTCTTTCAATTGAAGGTACACACCACCTAAATTGGTGAGATCAGTAGCTGCGCGATGCATATTACCCGATGCTTCATTGATCTGGAAAGCTTTCAGATGAAACTCAATTGCTTTTCGCGGCTTTGAGAGTTGGTCGTACAGTACCCCCATACTACCATAAACCGATGCCATCCCCCGCCTGTTATTCATTCTTTCAAAAACCGTTAGCGATTTTTCGAGATACTCCAGCGCCATGCTGTCTTTGCCCATATTCCTATACACCACACCTATATTGCTGTACGCGTTGGCAATGCCTGTTCGATAATCGTCTGAATCTCCTTTTATTTTTTCATATAACACAACCGCAGTAAAATAACAATCCAGCGCTTTGGGATAATTGGAAATATATTGATAGTCCACGCCCAGGTTATTCAGTATGGCCGCAATGCGGGCACTATCATTTAACTCGGTAAATATATTCAGTGCTTTTTCGTGGTATTCAGCCGCACTATAGTAATCTGATTTGTTAAAATAAAGCAAGCCCACGTTGTTGAATATACGTGCCATTCGGGATTTATTGCCCGCGGCTTTGTGAATGTCCAGAGCAATGTGGTACATCTCCATTGCCAGGCTGTCTTGCCCCTTTGCCCAGTAATTAGCGCCTTTATTGGAATGAGAAGAGGCAATCCGTGAAGGGTCATTTATTTTTTTGGACAATGCAATCGCTTCATCTGCTCTTACAAGGCCCTTGTCTGGGTCAATGGTATGATAGGCATATGCGATGTCATTAAGGATATCTATGCGGGTCGTGTCCTGTTTAGTGTGCAGTCTTAATACTTGCAAAAGGGAATCCAGTTCCTGCTGCTGTGCATAAGCATGTATAACTAACAAAAGAAGTCCTGTTACAATTGTGACCCTGCGCATATGGAGTGGTATTGAACACTGACAGGAGAAAGTTAATGAGAATCCGGCAATCATTCACTTTTCACAAATAATAAATGAAAGCTGGCAAATAATAAATGGTGGTTTTCATCCCGGCAATCCCACATTATTTTTGAAATGAAATCATTTATGACCTCACAAATTTTTGTATAATGAAACTCCCTTTAGTTAATACAACCCTCACGGTTTTGCTGTCCGGCTTTGTTTTGATGGCATCCTGCAAGAAAAATGAACTCAATGTAAGCACCAACGACGATTATTACATACGCTTTGCATTCAATGGTGTTCAAACAGAATATACTTCGCAACCCTTTGCGGGTATAACAACAACCAATGGCATGGAGACGATGATTATTGGAGCCTATAAAAACTTTGATGTATCGTCACCCTTAAAGGAGCATATCAGCATATTAATTTACAATAAAACGGCAATAGTACCGGGCGGCACGTATAAAGACCCGGTAAAAGTTACTGCAGCAAATGGCACATTAGTACCCCAGGTAATCATTACCCATTACAATAGCCAGGAAACCGCTTTTCAAACCGTAGGGATTTTTTCAGATGAAAACGGAGTAGTAACCGGATCGGATCTTATCCCTTCTTTAAAGAATATACGGATTGATGCAACAGTTAATGTTACGGAACTCACCGCCGACTATGCAAAAGGAACTTTTTCCGGCACCTCTTACCAGGCAGATTCGTGGATTAATGCTGTACATCAACCCATAACTAACGGATCTTTTTTTGTAAAACGACAATGATAGTTAAATACTCACTTTTTATTTAAAAACCTGCAATATGAAATATTTTATTACCGCTTTGTTTTTAGTGAGGTGCGTTCTGTTTGCCCCGGCACAAAACAGTGAAACACTCACCAACAAAACCATTGTTGATCTTACCGCCGCCGGTATGAGTAAGAAAACGATTATCACAAAAATCGGTACCTCTAACTGCAAATTCGCCACCGACACGAAGTCGCTGATCAATCTGAAAAAAAGTAATGTAGACGAAGATGTAATCAATGCAATGGTTGAAAAAATGGCCGGTGCAGATCCGTCTCCGGCCACCGCTGGCGAACCCTCCAAACCGTCTTCAACGGCTTCGGCTGAGCCGGCAGAGGCTGTTGCTCGCACATCTCCCGCATCGTCAGCAAAAGCCATTGGGTTATTAAAACAGGAAGGAAGCGGTATTTATTATTACCAGGCTTCTGAAGGGAAGATTTATGAGTTGGAATCGAACGTGTTTTCCCAACAAAAAAACAACAAATGGGCAACCGCCTTTAGCTATGGTTTTGCAAAGTCAAGTAAAGTAATGTCGGTAAGTGGCAGTGAAGCAAACGTTCAGTTCAAAACCCCAAACCCTGTGTTCTATTTCTATTTTGATCCGGAGAATAAAAGTTTGAATACCCAGGCGCCTACCTGGTTTGCGAGCGTTACAAGTCCCAACGAGTTTTTACTGATCAAGTTTGAAAATAAGAAAGTAAAAAACGCAAGGGCCGTTACAACAGCCTCTGCCAATGCTTATGAAGAGGCCCAGGGTATCGATGACCAGTTTAAGGCTTCTTTTAAATTTAAGAAGTTAGAGAAAGGCATTTATGAATTGTATTTCGAAAACGGGTTGCAATCCGGGGAATACGGATTCATGTATGCCGGTGCCACAGCCACACACGGCGGCGCAAGTCCCAAAGTGTACGACTTTGGAGTAAAATGATCCCGCTGGTGTTAGCAACTATAATAGTGAAACGTTGGTATTGAAATGTGGAAAAGGAACAATTTATTGCTATAAAATTAATCACCATCCAAAATCATATCAATATGAAAAAGTGTATCATTTTTATGATAGCCCTTTCAGGCAACGTGTTTTCTGTAA
>DASUFG010000157.1:0-12930 GCA_036274715.1 Agriterribacter sp. | reverse complement strand
CTATTTATTTTGAGCTTACTTTTTTTCCTCCTGTAAATGATCAACTACCAAAGCTGCTGCCCCTTTTAAAGATGCGTTAGTGCCCAGTGCCGATGTTTTTACCCTGGTATGTTCTACAAGTCTCGGAATGCAAAACCTGTTTAATGCCTGTTCTATGGGTGCCATCAATAGCCTGCCCGCATGTATGCCTCTTCCGCTCAACACAATTAATTCCGGGTTAACTATATGTATCAATATTGCGATCGCTTTTCCTATCTTATACGCCATATCGGTTAACAAGTCAATGGCATCCGGGTCGCCCTGGTTTGCAGCTTTCATTATTGCTTCACTTACCTGTTCACGGGTACCTTCAAAATTGATACGTGAGGTTTTTTGACCCTTAATTTCTTTAATGGCTCTATCTACAACCACCCTCAATGTTGCCTCCGTTTCCAGGCATCCTCTTTTCCCGCAGTCGCAAAGGATATCGCTTTCGCTTATCGGTATGTGACTTAGTTCCCCCGCATATCCAGCAAAACCCCTGAACAACTGACCCTGGATAATCATTCCCAACCCAATGCCCCAGCCAATATTAACCACCATTACATCCTTGCTTTTTTTTGCCAGTCCAAACCTTAATTCAGCTAATGCAATAACACTCGAGTCATTATCTATAAATACCGGCAGGTTTAATACGTCCTGTAATCTTGCCCGCAGGTTTGTATTTCCGTTTTCAACCGGCAGGTAGGTGTAGTTAATCCCTTGTATTGTGTTCACAAATCCCGGCATACCAATCCCCACTCCTAAAATGCTGGCACGATCAACCCCGGACTTCTCAATTACTTTATTAATAATTTCGACAAGCGTTTTTAATGTACCCTTATTATCAACGAGGGTTAGCGGAAAAGTTTCAATGGGAGCAACTTCTTTTTGATGCAGATCCGTTATTCCAATCTTGGTAAATAATTGATCCATGGCAACAGATACCACAAACTTTTTTCCGGGCTTCAGCGCATATACCTGTGGGCGCCGGCCGCCACTCGAAGGAGCATACCCGGTTTCAATTACATAATCAGCTTCCATGAGTTGTTCTATTGTCTTGGCAATTACGGGAATGCTTTTACCGAGTACTTCACTTAGTTCCGCACAGGAAAGGTTCTGATTATAGTAAAGCTCACGGAAAACCTGGTATTTTAATGTAGAATTAAGCGCTTGCAAGTTTTGGTAGTGTTTTACTATGTTTAACAAACTTAATAAATGAATTTAAGAAGTAGCGCAATTTGTTAAACTTTTTTTAAATTGTAGTAATATCTAAAAAGAGAGCCTGGAGGTAGCCATAACATTGAATTTTTAAAAAAAAAGGAAGGTTTTTTGGCAAAATCCGAATTTGGAATTCGAAAAATGGCACTTTATTGGCGGTATAACCTATTTAAGGGAACACTACTCCAAAAATCCAAATAGTATTTTTTATATGCTCCACTAATGCGTTAAGAATTTTTTTTGAGACGCGGGTTACCCTGGTGCCTTTGGGCATCTCTGAGGTTTTTCTTCTCAAAATTTTTATGTAGTGCTTCTGTTAGATTAACGCCCGTTTGGTTGGCGAGGCAGAGTAATACCCATAAAACATCTGCCATTTCATCGGAAAGCTGTTTTCCTTTGTCACTTTCCTTAAAAGACTGTTCTCCGTAGGTTCGTACCATCAGCCGCGATAATTCCCCTACTTCTTCCATTAAAATGCCCAGGTTGGTGAGCTCATTAAAATATTTTACCCCAATCGTTTGTATCCAAAGATCGACTTGTTGCTGGGCTTGTTGTATTGTTATTTCCATTACATTTTGTTAAGAACTATGGCAAGGATAGGATCATTGCAGATCATATCATAAAGAACCTATGCTGCATGGGGGATCTTTAAAATACTACTCTAAAACTACCAAATATGCCAAAGCGTTCAAATGTTTTTTCCGGTAAAGGGCGTGGCAATACTTTCCATATAAAATCAATCCGGAAAATTTTAAATATATTATCCACCCCGGTTCCGATTTCCATATATGGCTTTCCATTGAGGCTTTTAAATGCCACTTCACCATTTCCGAAATTGTATTCTTTGTTTGCCTGGCTTAAGTTGGCCCAAAAAACTTTAGCACTCCAGAACTGCCTGAACTTTAATATCCGCGTTAAGGGAATGTACCGGAACAAGCCATTGCCAATATTATGCTCCACATTGATCCCCGCATACCAATCTGTTAAATACTCGTAACGCGTCATCATATTAAAAGCATACTTGTTATAATACCATAAATTATTGCCGGGGGGTATTTCCAAAAGTGTATAAGGAAGTGTGCCGAATACTTTGCCGGCATAGGCATTATAATAAATACTGCCAAAAGGCGCTATTTTTTTATAATCGGAGATGCTACCGCCTATTTTGTGATAATTATAGTTGCTATGAAAAACACCCGGAATTCCTCTCGAGTAATGCGCTTCTACAATAGGGAAATCGCTGCCAAGGCTGATCCGGTAGTAATTGCCTTCCAAAAACCTCTCGAGATATGCGAACCGGAGCTTAATCCCAACCTCAATGCTGTTTAAAGGTTCTCCACCATTTACCGAAGGGAAACTGTCTTTAGGAGGAAGATTCATCAACGGCGTAAACCTTCTTCGTAACCCGTTTATGGCAAAAGAAAAACCGCTGCTCCATTCCTTAAAATACTCCAGCCTCTGCTGCTCTATCTTCATGTACCTGAGTGGTATATTAGGTTTTCTGAGCGCAATACCGAACAGGTTATCAGTTCCCACTTCGTCATAGTATACCTGTCCGTTATCAATATCGTTAAGGAATGAAGCCAGTAACGTAGAGCGTGGCGACTTGCTAAACAGGTATAACCCTTGCAACCTGCCCTTCCACTTCTGGTCGGCAAAACCATAAGCCAGGTAACTGGTGAGGTACAGTTTTTTATGGAATCCCGGGTTGGTTCCTAAGTCGAAACGCAACCTCAATCCCTCATAAGCATTAGCCGTAATCCAATTATACCATGGCCCGATCTCGTAATTGCCCACATTCTTATAACCTGTACCAATAAAATAAGCCAGGTCGGTAAACCGCTGAAAACTTGGCATTCCCAGCAGTGTATCGATCATGTTATAAATCCCCTGCTCGGTATTTGTCAATTGTTCATGCCTGGCATCCTGCCAATACGCGTCCGATTTTTGGGCAGCAGAATCAGCTACCACCACTTCCTCACGCAGCTTGTTTTTGTTCAGCGCTTTAGTAACCGATGAATCGTTGATCAGTATGTTCCGGTAAGTAGTGGTTTTACGCCCAATAAAATTTAAACTGTTTTTATCTAAAAAAACAAAGTCTGCTACGAATTTGTCTTTTGCCAAAAACCAGACAGAATCATTTACCAATTGGAACTCCTGGACCAGGTCGAGCTTCTTAACAAAATTTACGTTAGCCAGTTCCGAAACCCGCAGGTTCATTTTCATTACTGCATACGATGAGTCGGCAATCCAGGCATCTCCTATAAAAGTGTTTTCACCTTTGTGTTTTGGTGAAAACAAAAAATGAAAAAAACGCTTTCCTCCAATGTACTGCGTATCCGGTACATGGTAATTGTAATAGGCAGACCCGTTATCGCTTATAGGACTAACAAAATCTTTATCAAAAACCGGGATAAAATTTTTGTACACATTGATATTCTGGTACATTCCACCAAGCATTTTGGATATGCTCTGATTATTGAATCCTATTGTTTTAACCCCTTTAAATTCTTCTCTTGTTCTTTGAGGTTTGCTCTGGTAGTAATAGTCGGACAGCGATTCGGTTAAATAAAGCGGTAATATTGGCTTGGATTCGGTTACGGAATCGATACTGCCATAAATAACGGATTTGAATGGCTTTAGCAGGGGAAAGTTAACCAGCCTGTTGTTTTCCGGGTCGTTGAGATCGGCCTCGAGTTTATTGTATAATTCGTAAGAAAAATTATCAAATCTTGACCGGTCGTTAAAGGGCTTATGCTGCACAATTTTACGCCACATAAGCATCCCTTTACTCAGCTTGCTTTTTATTACAACCACCGCATTGCTCTTGCCTCTCTCCAACCCAATAATAACATGAATTTCTTCGAGCGTAGTGTCTACCGGTAAAGCATAGTCTTCAAAGCCAACATAAGTAACGGTAAGCGTATCTGACGGCCATTTAGAAAGAGTAAAAGAAAAATTACCGGCAGAATCGCTCAAAGCGCCCACCGAGGTATTTTTAAACTGAAGTGATGCAAAGGGAATACGTTCTTCGCTATGTGAATCCTGGATATGGCCATATATTTTTTTTACCTGTGCTGAAGCACTGTGTAAAAAGCCAGACAAAAAAACTGTGCTGCTAACCACCAGCGATTTCAAGGTCATACGCACAAAAGTAAATACAGTCTAATAGATAAAGTACAACAGTACTATAATATTTAAGATTGTGTTAAGAAGATGACAATGCAAAATGAACGGCAAAACGATTTCGAAAAAAATATAAAAAAACTTGTGGATGTCAGTATTTCGTATTTACTTTGAATTTCAAAGCACTTTTATGGTTGATAAAAATACGGGGCTGGAAACGCTCAAGGATATCCGGCAAATGATGGAGCGTAGCAGCAGGTTCATTAGCCTGAGCGGCTTAAGTGGTATTGCAGCGGGCATTTGTGCACTAACAGGAGCCTGGTTCGCATACACTGTCATTAATAACGGTGGTGGCAGTATGCAAAGGCAGTTTGGTAGCCATTACCCGGATGTTATGTCGCTGAAACAGTTCATGGGGTATAAATTGTTTAGCATAGCAGTATATACGCTTTTAGCGGCTTTTGTGGCTGCACTGGCTTTTACCTGGTTGAAAAGTAAAAAGAACAATATCCCTATATGGGGCACTTCGTCCCAAAGAGTAATGTGGCATGTTGCGTTTCCATTAGCTGCCGGTGGATTTTTTTTGCTTCGCATGATTCAATTGGGCTATTTCGGAATGATTGCTCCCGGCTGTTTGATATTTTACGGAATCGCCCTTGTTAACGCCAGCAAATACACATTGGGGGAAGTAAAATACCTGGGATATGTCCAAACCATATTGGGCATAATCAATTGTTGGTTTTTGGGTTATGGTTTATATTTTTGGGCAACGGGTTTTGGCCTGCTCCACATTATTTACGGGGCACTAATGTGGTGGAAATATGAGCGGGTAAAAGGGTAAAAACAGGAGGCTTAGGAGGTAAAGAGGAAGAATCCATTCGTCGTATCCGTTTTTTACTTTTCATTACATTTCCTGAACCTTATAACCGGAATCTTTTCTCCTTAATACATTTCGTTTCATGAAGAATCCGATAGAGAATTTAAATAAGGTTTTTGACAGCCGGATAAGATTAGGCATCATGAGTTCCCTAATGGTGAATGAGGAGCTGAATTTTAACCACCTGAAAGAAATAGTGGAAGTAACCGATGGTAACCTGGCATCACATCTTAAGAATCTTGAAGAAAATGGCTACATCAAGGTTCAGAAAGGATTTATCGGGCGCAAAACCAATACCACTTATTCTGTAACCAAGGCCGGAGAAAAGGCGTTCAAAGCACATTTGGACGCCCTTGAACTCATGATAAAATCAATGGAATAATCTTTTTTTTCGCTTTATACTTTGCGTTTCAAAGTACTTTTATAAAATAAACTCACCAA
Source organism: Agriterribacter sp. (assembly GCA_036274715.1). Lineage (GTDB taxonomy): Bacteria > Bacteroidota > Bacteroidia > Chitinophagales > Chitinophagaceae > Agriterribacter. Next base: position 7,247 of record DASUFG010000157.1, on the reverse strand, counting down.
ACAATGAACACAGAAAATTTCTGGTCTGCAAACAGGCTCACCATTAAAGGATGTATTGTAGCCTGCCTTATACTCGTGATGCTGGTTCCTACACTTTTTATTATGAACCTTATCAGTGAAAGAGCTCAACGCCAGGAGGAGGTAACAACAGAAGTAAATTCAAAATGGGCAGGAGCACAAACGATATCAGGGCCCTTGTTGGTAATCCCTTACCACGAAACCACGAAAAATAATGAGGGTAAGATCATTGTTCTTAAAAAGTATGCCTACTTCCTGCCGGAGCGGTTAACCATCAATGGCGAATTATTGCCTGAGATCAGACATAGAAGCATATTTAATATCGTGGTATACCGCACAGATATTAAACTGGAAGGAGAATTTGTTCCATTGCAGCCTGAAACCTTGAGCATTAGGCGTGAAGATATGCAACTGGCTGAGTCCTATATTTGCTTTGGATTGAGTGATTTTAGAGGTATTGAAGATCAAATGAGCATTCGATGGAACGATAGTAACTATGTTTTTAATGCGGGGGTACCCGATAATAGTATTATTTCAAATGGATTGAACGCAACTGTTGCACTCACCGATAAAGATCTTGATCAAGTAAACGCATTTTCCATACAGTTACGGTTGAGAGGATCTGAGAACTTATCGTTTATCCCCGTAGGTAAAACCACCAATGTACATTTTTCTTCAGCCTGGCAAAACCCTTCTTTCGATGGCAGTTTTTTGCCGGTAGCCACCCCGGAAGTAAATAGCAGTGGTTTTAATGCCGATTGGAAAGTACAACACCTGAACCGGAATTATCCACAAAGCTGGAAGGACGAAAAGTTTAATGTACATGACTCCCGCTTCGGTATTACTCTGTTGCAACCGGTTGACTCCTATGCTAAAACCATGCGGTCCGTAAAATATGGAATCCTTTTTATTGCGCTGACCTTTGGGCTCTATTTTTTTATAGAAATTCTTCAAAAAAAGACGGTTCATCCTGTTCAATATGTACTGGTTGGTATTGCGCTATGCATTTTTTATACCTTGCTGCTTTCGATATCCGAATATTTAAGATTTAATATAGCATACGCAATCGCCGCCACTTCTACCATAATGCTCATTTCGTTCTATACAAAAAGCCTTTTTCATAAATGGAAAATAGCTGCGCTTTTCGGAGTGATGCTGACATTACTGTATAGTTTCATTTTTATATTAATTCAATTGCAGGACGGCGCTTTGCTTTTTGGCAGTATCGGATTATTCATCCTTCTTTCTATCGTCATGTACTACTCAAGAAAAATAGACTGGTATGGGCAACAGGGGAAAACAAATTATTCAATAGATGTGCATCAGGTGTAAAATCGGCTGTAAGAGAAATCAGTTAGGGCTTTACTCCTTCTCATGTCCATTCATATCAGTAACAATAAATAGCAACGCTACAGTGAAATCGAGGAAATATTGATACGGCTGGACATAAACTTATTTTCCAACGAAACAAAGTGCAATGAAAATAATACAATCTTCTAAATATGCATGCGCTGGGCTGATCACATTTTTTCGAAGAGAGCGGAATGGAAAAATACAACTGGTGATCTCGGCATTAACAGTAACGGCAGGACTTGGGCTACGCCTCCCCTATAACAAATGGATAGCCATATTGGTCTGCATAAGCATGGTTCTTTCCATGGAAATGATCAACACGGCGATTGAGAAGCTGTGCAATTTGGTTCATCCGGATGAGCATCCGCAAATTAAAATCGTAAAAGACATAGCAGCGGGCGCGGTTCTGCTCGCAGCTGTTATTAGCCTGATAGTTGGCATCTTGATTTTTTTACCGGCCATGATTTCACTTTTTTAAAAAAACACTGAAAATGAACAAGACAAGGATAGCCAGGCACATGATACATTTCTCACTGTTATGTACCCTATTAATGATTGCTGCCAGGGTGGCATTCACAGGAAATATGTATGGTCTTTTCCTGGTTTGGAATCTTTTCCTGGCCTGGGTGCCATTCGCCGTTAGCATTGCATTATGTACGAAAGTAAATGTAAAAGCATGGATACAGTATCTACTGTTTGCATTATGGTTGCTGTTCTTTCCTAACGCGCCTTATATTATCACCGATTTTTTTCATCTCATTGAAAGACCCCCGGTTCCTTTGTGGTATGATCTTATCATTATGTTCTTGGCTTCGTGGAACGGGTTGTTGCTGGGACTCATTTCCTTATTTTATGTTGAGCAGTTTTTACAAACAAAATTCAACACCCGGATGGTAAACCAGATCGTGTATACATGTATGATACTTTGTGCCTTTGGTGTATATGCCGGCCGATATTTAAGATGGAACAGCTGGGACATCATACTGGGACCGGGGGAAATTTTTAACGATGTAAAACATATTGCACTTAACCCCGAAGATAATCTTCGAACATGGGGGGTAACTTTTTTCTTCTCCCTGCTTATGATAAGCTGCTACCTGACGATCAAGAAATTAAAGCAAAGCTTTCAACCATAACTGAAAATAAATTCAACGGCAAAATGTATCGTAAAAATTGTGATACCTAAAAATCTAATCCCATCGAAAAGTACCAGACGGGTTTGCCTTTGAAGAAGCCATTCATTGGCCACCCGGTATCCAATCTTAAAAAATAACCAAGGATAGTACTCCTTGCTCCAAATCCATAGCCGCCAACAAAGGGTCCAACACCGTTATTCTCAAAAGTCACCTGTACAGGTGGGTATCCATATGTTGCTGAAGGACGTGAGATATTATCATAAGCGCCATTCCAGGCCGTGCCTAAATCAATGAATTGCACGAGCTGGAAATTCCTTAAAAAAGCATTATTTATCGGGCGGCTTAAGAATGTGGTAAAAACAGGTAATCGGAATTCACTATTTATGACCACCGCATTGTTGCCATTGGCCGCATTTTGCCTGTAGCCCCTAAGATTTACCGCTAACGATTGGTAAGCATAAGTTTGATCGGGGGCTGGCTGGTTGGTATTATTAAACTTAGGCCACATCCAGCTATCGGTGCCGCCAAGATAGTATAGTATTTTTTGGCTACCCCATGAAATATCTACTGCGCCGCGTGCGGCCCAAATAAAATTGCGGTAAATAGGATAATAGTAACGGATATCGGTTCCTACATTAAAAGTGAGTTTGCCTTCTTTGGTTTTAGCAAGTTCGCTATTAATGTCGGTGTATATTTTATATCGCAACCCATTCCAAATATTGAGTGTAGGGTTGATGGTGTTATCATGAACATACTCAAAATGGGTGAGTATAGAATTCCTTACGCTATCCTTGATGGCTAAAGCATATTCAGGGGGATAATTAGCATTTGTTTTGAGCGTTACTCTATCGGTACGCAAAGCTACATTAGCCCGAAGGCTCCTTACCTTATCCCAGGGATAAGTAAAATTTACCTGGTATAGATTGGAGTAGAGTTTATTTTCCATAATACTCCTAAAATCATCATTCCTGTAAAATGGATAATTTGTCACCGTAGAACGATAGTAAGTAAGTCCCCAGTCTAAACGACGGCGCCTGTTGTCAAAGCTAAACAGCACATCCTTGTCATCGAGATTCAGTCCCAAACGAAAGCCGCCTACAAATTTCACATCTTCAAAGAGATCACTCACACCAATTCTTACCATACCACTTAAATTAGCGCTACCATTGGTAAGATATATCGGGCCACCACCACCACTATAGGGCTGCCAGCGACTCATTAGTACGGAATTATTGAAGCCTGTTACAGAATATTCTGTGGCAAATTTTAACCCATAATCGTATAGCTTAGCTTCAGAAAGAACCGTTTCTTCAATTGGTGGCTCCTCCACTTCGAATACCCTGCCAGGCACCTGGTTATTTTGGGGGACGGTTTCAAATTCACTTTGAAAATAGTTATTTTCTTTCTGAGTGGTATCGACCTGCACAGGTTGATAAATAGTAGCTGCCCCTTTTACAACTTTTTCCTGCTCAAGCACTTTTTTCATGTATTCGGTCGGGCGTATACTAATATTTCTTCTTTTCAATGCATCCTCGTTTACCCTCAGCTTGTACAATATTTTGAGATCACCTTCCTGGCGCACTTCTGTAACCTGCCCTCCGTCTCCCGCTATCCTTGTTTCCTGTAAGCTACTTTGATAATTGGTTATCGGAAATGCGTAAGCCGAGTCGGTTGTAACTGCCATATAACCGATGGAATCCGGCTCACTTTTATTCCATACCTGCAATGTTGAATCCAATTCTTTGCTGTCGGGGTTACGGAGCAATTCGTCTCCAATTCTGTATATCGTGTCTACGCCTGCTTTGCGGGTAGTGAAAAATCCAGCATACCTGTTAGCAATCCCCATCTCATCGTTTACAAATGTAAAGTGATTGGAATTGTATTGCATTGGGAAACGTGCGTTGCCATGCTTGACATGGGTAAGTTGTGAAATCTGCCTGAACTCGCTTTTATTCCAGTTGTCTACTAAAAAAACATTGTATTGATGATTGGATGGTAGAGCGGTATCGCTGTTCCCCGCTGCACCAGAGGGGCGGTTGGATGAAAAAAGTATACCCGTTCTGTTGGGGAATGCTACAAAAGAAGGGTCGAGATCATCGTACACATCATTGGTAATTTGCTGCAGGGTTTGCTCCTTAATTTTGTAAACAAAAATATCCGAATACCCGTCTTTTACTGCGCTGAACAACAGGGTGTTCTCATCCAGCATATATTTTACATCCGTTACCTGGTCGAACTCCTCCGGTAACTCCTGCTTATTCGTTTTTAGTCTTTTTACCAGGTCAAAAACAAACATTTTAAGTTTGTTCTTCTCCATGTATACAACCACCAGTTTAGTACCTTTTGGATCCCACGCCAGTTGGGGGTAATTGGGATTGATCTCATTCTGATTATCCAACACACCCGATTTCAACAGTATTTTTCTTTTAAAACCAAAATCTTCCAGTTCAATGCGGTAAATACCTTTTTTAAATCTAACCACAGCGTAAGTGCTGTTTCTTTTGTTGGGATTTGCCTGGAAACGATAGTAATCCAGGTGGTCGTTCACTTCTTCCAAAGCCACCACGTTACCTTTTGGTGCATTTCGCCGTCCCCTGATATCCTGATAATACTTATCGGATTCTCTCTCCATAAACTCCGCCAATAACTCCTTGAATTTTTTCTTCGTTATTTTTAAGCTCGCGGAATTGAGGTTTTTGTAAATACGCGTCAGGTAAAGAAAATAGGTAACATTGTCTTTGCGGTAATTATCGGCGATGAAATGCCAGAATGCATGTCCCGCCAATTCGGGTTTGTCGAAGGCAAACTGGTAAAAAGATTTGTACTCGCCCGAAAGCAAAGCAGATTTTAATTTATCATCCAACGTAGGGCTCCAGTTTTCGGCGGCATACATCACATAACCGTCGGTTAGCCATTTGGGCAAATCCAATAATGCCTGGTTACTGGCAAACTCGCCAAGATCATCACCAAACAGCAAATTTTCTACTAAAGTTTTCGCAATTCCCTGCCTGATCTGTTTTTCTAAATCTTTATGATCTCCATTAAAATAGACGATCATTTTATTATTAACAAACTTCGTAACGCCACCGGTATTTTGCCAGTCGATACCCAACCCGATGTTGGATTGCTCCATCTCGTTGAAACTGTTGTAAACAACAATATTCATTCGGCGTTGAGAACCATATTCAACAAAATCTTCCAGTCCAGGCAACTCTTTTTCCGCTAACTGGGCGGCATATTTTCCCAGAGCCAACCCGTTTTGGCTAAAGTATACATTGAAATTATTGGTTTGATAATAGCGCCATTTGAATTTTTGGTATTGCACCCTGTTCTTCCCGAATTCTACCGCATTTACCTGGGCGAAGGCCGTTTCCTGAAAAAAAAATAATAGACCAATCAACGCTAAGTTTCCAAAGTAGTACCGTTGCCTGTTCCGTGAGATTCCCATAATTTCGTACATTCTAGAATAAAATTAGCGTTTTTAGGGTACAAAAAAACATTATGGTTGATGTTAAAGTTTTCGTATTTAGCCCGGTACAAGAGAATACCTATGTGCTTTTTAATGAACAGAAAAATTGTATTATAATTGACCCTGGCTGCTATTACGATAGCGAACGCGATGAGTTGGCCGCATTTATTCAAAATAACGAATTAACACCTAAGTTGTTGTTAAACACTCATTGTCATCTTGACCATGTTTTTGGTAATAAGTGGGTAGCAGAAAAGTACGGATTAAAACTTCATCTTCATGAAAAAGAAAAGCCGGTTTTAGAGTATGCACCAGCATCGGGGTTAATGTGGAACCTGCCTTTCGATAATTATCAAGGTGACGTATTGTATTTACGAGAGAACGATGTTGTACGGTTGGGTGAAGATGAATTCGATGTTTTTTTTACACCGGGACATTCGCCCGGAAGTATTGTATTTTATTGCAGGAAGCAACATTTTGTTATTGGCGGAGATGTATTGTTTAAAATGAGTATCGGCCGAACGGATTTGCCAGGCGGCAATCATAATACATTGCTTAAAAGCATACACACAAAAATGTTTGTATTGCCCGATGAAACCATAGTTTATCCCGGACACGGTGAATCCACAACCATTGGATTTGAAAAGAAACATAATCCGTATACGGCGGATTACTAATTTGAAATTTCCAATGCAAGATTTTAGGCTATAACCTTCAAAACACGTAGTTCTTGTTGTATTCAATCTGGACCTGGTAATGGATTCCTGGCTCTTTTCTTCGTATTTCGAAAATCAGGCTTCGGGCTTTGTACTCAATTTCGTTCTTGTTATTTGTCGCATATGCTTTAGCCTCTGTCATTCCATATTCCCGGTCTGCCGGGTATAGGCTTTGATGAATAAAGCACCAAGATTTTTATGCGGAGGAATATAATTATCAAATCTTTCCTTGGCATCGCCTGTGGGGAATTTGGCAGCTAAGTCCTTCCATATTTCCAGCCATTGGATGTCTTTCCCCTCTTTTAGATCATCGTTTATCTCTTTCAGAATAGGTTCATTAATAACACGAGTGCCCACTTCTTTAGAAGAAATAATATGCGCATCCGGACAGGTTTTCAACACATCGTCGAGATTGTGAAAGCCTCCGCAAGATCCCAATATTACAATTTTCGAAGACGGAGGCAGGTTTCGGATGGTTGATCCCACCCAGTAACTATGACCGCGATGTATGGTTATTACGGGATGAAGGTTCTTTTTCTTTAAAAACTGTTGAAG
>DASUFG010000156.1:0-8519 GCA_036274715.1 Agriterribacter sp. | reverse complement strand
TAGACAATTTTGAAAGTGGCATTGAGGCCAGCGGCAATGCCCGTCAGCCAATGGCAGTTAAATACTTTTTAGTAGCTATATTGTTTGTTTTGTTTGATGTGGAAGTGATCTTTTTTTACCCTTATGCGGTAAATTTCAGGCTCTTGGGCTGGGAAGGCTTTATAGCAGTACTTGCTTTTGTTGGTTTTTTTCTCGCAGGATTTTATTATATCATTAAAAAGGGAGCCCTTGCCTGGGAAGATTAAGGAATGTAATGCTGCTCGAATTTTCAGTAACGTTTGTTTTTGCCATTGAAAAAGAGTGGATAAGAAGAAAAGGGTTTTCATTGGCTTCATTTAAATTATTATTATGGCACGCCCGGTAAGATTTAATATAACACCCAAAGAAAGAGATCATCAAAGCCATATTGGCGTTGCGGATGCCCCGGAAGGGTTTACAGGGGAAGGTTTTTTTACTACCAAACTCAGCGAAGTAGTGGGGCTTGCGCGCAAAAATTCGTTATGGCCACTTCCATTTGCGACCTCCTGTTGTGGTATTGAGTTTATGGCCACTATGGGGGCCCATTACGACTTTGGAAGATTTGGTGCGGAGAGGATGGGCTTCACCCCACGCCAGTGCGATATGCTGATGGTGATGGGTACCATCGCAAAAAAAATGGGACCCGTGTTGAGGCAGGTATATATACAAATGTCGGAGCCGCGCTGGGTAATAGCCGTAGGCGCCTGTGCATCAAGCGGTGGCATTTTTGATAGCTATTCGGTGTTGCAGGGAATTGACCAGATTATACCTGTTGATGTGTACGTGCCGGGTTGTCCGCCCAGGCCTGAAGCCATACTGGACGGGGTAATGGCATTGCAGGACCTGGTAGAAAGAGAAAGTATAAGAAGAAGGAACACCGAGAAGTACCAGCAATTAATGCTCAGCTATGGCATACAATAAGTGTCAAATCAGAAATCTCAAATGCTTACATGGAATTAACCAACGAACATATTAAAACCCGGCTAACTGAGAAGTTTGGCGACCAGGTGAGTGATTTTGTGGAACCTTACGGTATGCTCACGTTTGAAGCTCCAAAGGGATTGAATCTTAAAGTTCTCCAGTTTTTATATGATGATCCGGAATTAAGGTTCCGGTTTTTGACCGACCTGCAGGCAGTGCATTATCCCGAAAATAAAGAAAGAGAATTAGCGGTTGTGTATCACCTGCATAACCTTACGGATAATGTTCGTATCCGGTTTAAAATATTTACAGCTATTGAAAGTCCCGATGTATATACGGCAACCCAGCTATACGCCTGTGCCAACTGGATGGAAAGAGAGACTTACGATTTCTTTGGCGTAAACTTCATTGGGCATCCTGATCTGAAGCGCATACTGAACGTGGAGGAGATGGATTATTTTCCGATGCGAAAAGAATTTCCTTTAGAGGATCAAACAAGGATAGATAAAGATGATGATATGTTTGGAAGATAAATATTTATTGTTCGGTGCTATTATTTCAAATAAATGAACCTCCCCGGGAGCAAAACGTATGACAGAAGATTTGTTACAACATAGCAGGGAACACAATATTAAACTGCCTGAAGGGTCTATTGAAAAGCAAACTACTACACTCAACCTCGGGCCTACTCACCCGGCCACACATGGCGTATTTCAAAACATCCTGGAAGTTGATGGTGAAAGAATAATATCTGCGGAAGCGACCGTAGGATATATACATCGTGCATTTGAAAAAATCGCAGAGCGTCGCCCTTTATACCAGATTACTCCCTTAACCGACAGGTTGAATTATTGCTCAAGTCCCATTAATAACATGGGTTGGCACATGACCTGCGAAAAACTACTGGGCGTAACCACGCCTAAGCGGGTGGATTACCTGCGGGTTATCATTATGGAATTAGCACGCATTACCGATCACGTGATATGCAATTCTGTAATAGGTGTTGATACGGGCGCGCTTTCGGTATTTCTTTATGTCATGCAATACCGTGAACTGGTATATGAAATTTATGAAGAAATTTGTGGTTCCCGCCTAACCACCAATATCGGGCGAATCGGTGGCTTTGAAAGAAACTTTAATGCCACGGCCTGGAATAAGCTTGAAAAGTTTCTCAAAGAATTTCCTGGTGCATTAAAAGAATTTGAAAACCTGTTACAGCGCAACAGGATATTTATTGACCGTACCGTCGGAGCTGGTCCTATAACCGGTGAACGGGCACTCAATTATGGTTTCACAGGACCAAACCTTCGGGCAACGGGAGTGGATTATGACGTTAGGGTACAAACTCCTTACAGCAGCTACCAGGATTTTGATTTTGCAATACCCGTAGGAACTACGGGCGACGTATACGATCGCTGGCTGGTTCGAAACCAGGAAATGTGGGAATCGTTAAAGATCATTAAACAGGCATACCAGAAAATACAGGAATTTAAAGGCGAAGAAGCAGAAGTATTCCATGCCAATGTACCCGAATATTACCTGCCGCCTAAGCAGGAGGTGTACACGAAAATGGAAGCCTTGATCTGGCATTTCAAGATTGTTATGGGTGAAACCGAAATTCCTGCAGGCGAAGTGTACCACAGTGTAGAAGGCGGGAATGGTGAACTGGGTTTTTACCTGATTAGTGATGGAGGAAGATCGCCTTATCGATTACATTTCAGGAGGCCCTGTTTTATTTATTACCAGGCTTACCCCGAATTGATAAAAAATGCAATGCTGGCTGATGCCGTAATTGTAATGAGCAGCCTGAATTTGATTGCGGGGGAAATGGATGCGTGAATAGATATGATCATTTGAAAATTTGAAATTTTGCTGATGAAATTTTCGGACGAAAAATTAAAAAAAGTAAACGAAATCCTTGCCCGCTATCCCGAAGGCAAGCATAAAAGTGCCTTGCTGCCAGTGCTGCACCTGGCACAGGAACAATTTGGCTGGCTGAGTACGGATACAATGGACTATGTCGCATCTTTGCTGAACCTTGAACCCATTGAAGTGTATGAAGTGGCGACCTTTTATTCGATGTACAATCTAAAGCCGGTAGGGAAATATTTGTTTGAAGTATGCCAAACAGGCCCATGTATGATAAAAGGGAGCGATGATATTATTGCTTACATTGGTGAGCGTCTCGACATCGCACCAGGCGAAACGACAAGCGATGGTTTATTTACGCTGAAAACGGTGGAATGTTTGGGCGCCTGCGGCTATGCTCCTATGATGCAGTTGGGGAAACATTACAGGGAACACCTGACGAAGGATAAAGTAGATGCCATTATTGAGGAATGCAGGAACGCTGCCGCTGCCAATAACTGATGCATTTTTGCAAGGGAAAACTTTCACAAAACGAGAAAGCGATATGGAATGAATTGCGGTAACGCAGTGGAGAAGGTATATAGAGAAAGGGCCATTTTTAAACAAGTATAACCATTCTTTCAGGAACAAGCAACCATGGCAACAAAATTATTATTAGAAAAAGCGCATATAGAAGGAATTCGTTTTTACGATACTTACCGTAAGCAGGGCGGATACCGTAGTGTAGAAAAAGCCCTGAAGGAAATGACGCCCGAGGCGATTGTGGAAGAGGTGAAGAAAAGCGGTTTACGCGGTAGGGGTGGTGCGGGGTTCCCTACAGGTTTAAAATGGAGTTTTATTGCAAAGCCGGAAGGCGTTCCCCGCCACCTGGTATGTAATGCCGATGAAAGTGAGCCCGGTACTTTTAAAGACCGCTATCTCATGGAATTTATTCCTCATCTTTTGATAGAAGGTTTAATCGTTAGCTCCTTTGCCCTGGGCAGCAATGCTACCTACATTTATATACGAGGTGAATATGCCTGGATACCCGACATCCTGGAGCAGGCCATTGTTGAAGCCAAAGCGAATGGCTGGTTGGGCAAAAACATTTTGGGGAGTGGTTTCGATTGTGAAATATATGTACAGCGCGGCGCGGGCGCTTATATTTGTGGCGAAGAAACAGCATTGATTGAGTCGCTGGAAGGTAAAAGGGGTAACCCCCGCATCAAACCGCCATTCCCCGCTATAAAAGGGGTGTGGGACCGCCCGACAGTGGTTAACAATGTAGAGACCCTGGCTGCCGTTGTGCCCGTTATTAATATGGGCGGAGAAACCTATTCCAAAATTGGAGTGGGAAGGTCTACAGGTACAAAACTACTATCCGCCTGTGGTAACATTAACAAACCCGGCGTTTATGAAATTGATATGACTATCAGTGTGGAAGAATTCATTTTCAGTGATGAATATTGTGGCGGAATAGCCAACGGAAAGAAATTAAAGGCCTGCATACCTGGCGGGTCATCTGTGCCGATATTGCCAGCCAATTTGTTATTGAAAACAGCCAAAGGTGAAACCCGGTATATGAATTATGAAAGCCTGAGTGATGGTGGTTTTGCTACTGGCAGTATGATGGGAAGTGGCGGCTTCATTGTATTGGATGAAGATCAGTGCGTGGTGAAACATACCTATACCTTAGCGCGTTTTTACCGCCACGAAAGCTGCGGACAGTGCAGCCCTTGCCGGGAGGGAACGGGTTGGATGGAGAAAATTTTGAAGAATATTGATACCGGGAAAGGGAAAATGAGTGACATCGATTTATTGTGGGATATACAGCGCAAAATTGAAGGGAATACCATTTGTCCGTTGGGCGATGCGGCGGCTTGGCCGGTGGCAGCAGCGATACGCCATTTTCGTGACGAATTTGAGTGGCATGTTAATAATCCCGATGAATGCCTGAAAAGAAATTACGGTCTCGCGCATTATGCCGATCCGTTGGAAGTAGCAGTGTAGCGAGTTTAGCGAACGAAACGGAGGGGTGGATTTTTGATAAAATGATTTGAATTTCCATTGCATTTACCGCAGGTAAGAAATAAAAGATATCATGGCTGAAGAAAAAAAATTATTCAAAGTAACCATCGACAATATTACTGTTGAGGTGGAGCCGGGCACAACCGTCCTTAACGCCGCAAGGCAAATAGGTGGTGAAGTAACTCCACCCGCCATGTGTTACTATTCCAAGTTGAAGGGTAGCGGGGGTAAATGCCGTACCTGCCTGGTGGAAGTAGCTGCGGGCTCAACAGCCGATCCGAGGCCCATGCCTAAATTGGTGGCATCCTGCAGGACGAACGTAATGGACGGAATGATTGTGAAAAACATTACCAGCGAAAAGGTGCTTGATGCAAGGAGCGGCGTAGTAGAGTTTTTATTGATCAACCACCCGCTGGATTGCCCGATCTGCGACCAGGCGGGCGAATGCCATTTGCAGGACCTGAGCTACGAACATGGAAAAGAAGCCACCCGGTTTGAGTTTCAAAAAAGAATCTTCAAAAAGCACGACCTGGGTCCGTATATTCAGCTGCATATGACGAGGTGTATCCTCTGCTACCGTTGTGTATATGTAGCCGACCAGCTTACCAGTACACGCCAACATGGGGTATTAGACCGGGGCGATCATGCCGAAATAGCCACCTATATTCAAAAAGCACTTGAAAACGATTTTATAGGAAATGTAATTGACGTTTGCCCGGTTGGAGCATTAACCGACCGGACTTTCCGGTTTAAAAACAGGGTGTGGTTTACCAAGCCGGTAAATGCCCACCGCCATTGCGATAAATGCTGCGGTAGGGTGCATGCCTGGTTCAGGGGCGACGAAATATTGCGGGTAACCGCCCGTAAAGATCAATGGGGCGAAATACAAGACCAGCCCAACGGGGAACCCGGCTGGATTTGCAACGAATGCAGGTTTGAGAAAAAAAGCAGCAAAGACTGGGAAATTGAAGGACCTGCTCAAATCAATCGTCATTCGGTAATATCACAGGGACATTATTCAGGAAAGGTTGGAACAACAAAACCCAACGAAACTTTCAGCGCTGTAATGAACGGCAGGCAGCCGAGGTTATTGATGGACATACATAGCGTAAGCGAGGTAAATCCACCGGACCTTGATCTTGCAGCCATACCCGGCCCGGCGCATTCCAATGATTTTGATGATGATAAAGAAAATGCAGACCAGTGAGGGTCGAATGATGATCGTTTAATTTGATAGAGAAATCCAACCATACTTAAACATATCCTGAATATATAATTTATGACTGTACTCGCTTTGGATTGGAGTTTTGCAATAGAGAAGCTGGTATTAATTGCAATTGTTATTACGGTTTCCTTGGTAGTAGCCATGTACGCTACTTACGCAGAACGTAAGGTTGCGGGTTTTATGCAAGACAGGCTTGGGCCTAACCGCGCCGGTCCTTTTGGGTTATTACAGCCCCTGGCCGATGGGTTGAAGTTGTTTTTCAAAGAAGAAGTTATTCCCACCAATTCAAGCAGGTTTTTATTTATTCTCGGTCCTTGCCTTGCTATGCTTACTGCCATGATGACCTCGGCGGTAATTCCCTGGGGTGGTAAAGTGGAACTAGGGGGAAGGATAGTGGATTTACAAATAGCCGACATCAACATTGGCATTTTATATGTTTTTGGCGTGGTGAGTTTAGGAGTGTATGGCATAATGATCGGTGGCTGGGCAAGTAATAATAAGTTTTCTTTAATGGCTGCCTTAAGAGGAGCCAGCCAGGCGATCAGCTACGAACTCGCCATGGGCTTGGCCCTTATTGCATTGCTCATGCTCACGGGCTCGTTAAGCTTACGAACCATTACAGAGCAACAAATACAGGGCAATTGGTGGAATATAGTATATCAACCATTAGGGTTCCTGTTGTTTTTTATCTGTTCCCTGGCTGAATGCAATCGTGCACCTTTTGACTTACCCGAGGCGGAAAGCGAGTTGAATATGGGTTATCACCAGGAGTATTCTTCCATGAAACTGGGGTTTTTCCTTTTTTCGGAGTACATCAATATGTTCATCAGCTGTACCATTATAGCCACTTTGTTTTTTGGCGGATATGATATGCCTTTTGTGGATGAAGCGAATTTGTCGGGCATCAGCGCGCTCATCGTGGGGTTAGTTGCCTTATTCGGCAAAACCTTTATCCTTATTTTTATTTTTATGTGGATAAGATGGACCTTGCCCAGGTTCAGGTACGATCAGTTAATGAACTTAGGGTGGAAGGGTTTAATTCCTTTAGCCTTAATAAATATGGTAATTACCGGGGCGATAGTACTGTATACCATGAAAGCGCATTGAATTAGTTGGGTTGTATAACTGATAAAAATACTTTTGTACAACTTTTTAAATCTTTCGCAGGGGAAATAATGAAGTAATCATGCAATTATTAACACAAAGAGCGAAGCCTGTAGACCGGAGACCGATGAACTGGATTGAAAAGATATACCTCTGGAATATCTTTAAAGGGATGCTTATTACCTTGAAGCATTTTTTCAAGAAAAAGGTGACCATTAAGTATCCCGAGGTAAAACGTCCTTTCAGCCCGGTTTTCAGGGGGTTGCAGGTATTGAACAGGGATGAGGAAGGACGCGAAAGATGCACGGCTTGCGGGCTTTGCGCTGTGGCCTGCCCGGCAGAAGCCATTACCATGGAGGCCGCGGAACGCCTGCCTGGTGAAGAACATTTGTACCGCGAAGAAAAGTACGCAGCAAAGTACGAGATCAACATGCTGCGTTGTATTTTTTGTGGGTTGTGTGAAGAAGCCTGCCCCAAAGACGCCGTGTATTTAAGCGAAACTTTTGCGCCGGCAAATTACAGTCGCAAAAATTTTATATACGGCAAGCACGACATGCTTATTCCTGATCCTGTTACACATCCCGAAGAGTATGCGGTGGCAAGAGGACTACGGGAACAAACAACAAAATCACAATCCTGATCTATACCAAACGAACGAATGAATATAATGGGAATAGCACAACTTCTTTTCTGGTTTCTTACAATAGCGGCGTTAGGTAGTGCACTGATGGTCATCTTCAGCAAGAATCCTGTACATAGCATCCTGTGGTTGATTGTTACTTTTTTTGCTATCTCGGGCCATTATGTGTTGTTGAACGCACAGTTTCTTGCCATTGTGAATATCATTGTTTACGCAGGCGCAATTATGGTGCTTTTTCTGTTTGTGGTAATGTTGATGAATTTGAATTTGCCCCCGGCGCCGCTTAGAAAGAAGTGGCTGAAATTTGCGGGGGTAATATCGGGAGGTAGTTTGCTGCTGGTTTTAATAGCCGCGTTAAAAGATACGGAAAGTATGCACCAGGAGGTTTTGCTGCAAACAGGCAACATCGGGCTCATCAATAGTTTGGGAATGGTGTTGTTTAAAGACTATATATTGCCATTTGAAATAAGTAGTGTGCTTTTTTTAAGCGCCATGGTCGGTGCGGTGGTAATTGGGAAGAAGGCTTAGAAGGGAAAGGTAGTAAGGGATAAGGGGTGAGTGGTAAGTAAGGTAGTGGGTTCGACGCTGATGTACGGAAATCAACGCTCGTTAGCCGGCAGTTTACAAACCTGATACCTAACACCTGATACCTATGCCGTAACACAAACGAATATGACTATTAATCATTACATATTTTTATCTGTAGCGCTGTTTTGCATTGGCATTATTGGTGTA
>DASUFG010000155.1:0-3364 GCA_036274715.1 Agriterribacter sp. | reverse complement strand
ATGCAATCCTGTAACCCCGTCTTAATGAAATGATAACCCAGCCCTATAGCATGTGATCCGCTGGCGCAAGCAGCGCTGATGGTTAGATTGATCCCTTTCACCTTGAAAATGGTGGAAAGGTTCATGGTAATCGTTGAGTTCAAGGTTTGGAAAACGGAAGCCGAGCCAATAAGCATATTGTCTTTCTTTTCCCGCATAATATCGGTCGCTTCTATAACCGGCTTTGCAGAACTATCGTTCCCATACAAAATGCCTATTTCATGTTCATTGATGTAATCCTGGTCCATACCTGCCTGGTTCAAAGCCTGCATGGTGGCCATATAGGCATATTCGCCCTGTTCGGGCAGCATGATCCTCGAGCGGCGATCCAACAAGCCCTTTAAAATGGGTCTTTCAACAAAGCCCGTGAGCCCGGAGCGGTAGCCCATTTCTTTGCGTACCGGATCCAGGATAATACCTGAACGGCCGGCATACAGGGAATCTCTCACTTCACCGGCATTTTTGCCAATGCAGGAATAAATTCCCATACCTGTTATAACCACTCTCCTGTTCATTATTACTTACTATAAAATTCGAATTCGAAAGCCCGAAAATCGAAGAAAACACCAAGAATTTCAAATTTGAAATTTAAGATTTTAAATTCACGAATACATTCCCCCATTTATCGAAAGCACTTCCCCCGTAATGTACGATGCATCGCGTGAAGCCAGAAATCCTACCGCATGAGCCACTTCTTCCGGCTCACCGAACCTGCTCACCGGTATCAGCGAACGGAGTTGCTTCTCATCCAGTCCCTCTGTCATATCGGTTTTTATAAAACCCGGTGCTACCGCGTTTACGGTTATATTTCGTCGGCCCACTTCCTGCGCTAATGCCTTGGTGGCCGCAATTACCCCGCCCTTAGCGGCAGAGTAGTTGGTTTGCCCTGGCAACCCTTTTAAACCTGAAAGGGAAACGATATTGATAATCCTTCCAAATTTCTGCATTAACATATCCTGCAACACCAGTTTTGTTACATAAAAAAAACCGTTCAGGCTTGTGTTTATAATATTATCCCACTGTTCATCTTTCATCCACATCAGCAATACGTCATCTTTAATACCGGCATTATTTACTAAAACTTCTATGTGGTTCCCGGTGTTTTTTTCTATCCATCCGCCCAATACCTGCCGCACATGTTCTTTATTGGATACATCAAATGGAAGCAATAATCCATCCGCTTCATGTTCGCGGATCAATGAAAGTGTCTTACCTGCTTCTGCTTCATTTCCCTTGTAGTTCACCAGCACAAAATAGCCCATTGCCGCCAGTTTAATGCATATTGCCCTGCCAATACCTCTTGAACCGCCTGTAACTAATGCGCATTTCATTGATCGGGATAAATTTGTTGTAAAATAATGTTTTTGGACGAAAGGCAGATGTACCTGGGGCCCTTATTCCTGCTGCCCATTTTGAGAAGCAGGATAAAAATTCGGGATACCACCTGAACCCACAGCCACCTGGTTGCGGAAAGCAGGTAGTTCATTTTCCTGGAAATAATTTTTGACTTTCTCAAGTTCCCGGTAACGGGGTTGATCGTCAATGAATTTCGGAAATATTCTGCGTATGGTCGCATATGTTTCTTTGGTGCAAGGAGATAACTTGTCTTCGCATTGTACATAATCAATGGCTTGCAATACCGTCATCATTTGTATCGCCAGCACTTCAAAGGCATTATCGATCACTTTTTTTGAAATAAGTGCCGCATTACACCCCATGCTTACAATATCCTGGTTATCATTATTGTTGGGTATACTGTGTACATACATGGGGAAAGAGAGTGTTTGGTTTTCGGCAACAGTAGAAGTGGCTGTAAACTGCATGCCCTGCATCCCGAAATTGAATCCTAATACGCCTAAATTCACAAAGGGGGGAAACTTTTCGTTGAGCTTATTGTTCAGCAAATAATTCAATTGCCGCTCAGACAGCATACATAATTTGGTAATGGCCGTTTTCAGTTTATCCATTTCCAGCGAAACATAGTCACCGTGAAAATTTCCACCATGAAAAATATTATGGTTTTCGTGATCTATTACCGGGTTATCATTAACCGAGTTTAATTCATCTACCACTATTTTTTCTGCCTGGTCAATGGTATCGGATATTGGACCTAACACCTGGGTTACACAACGAAGCGAGTAGTATTCCTGCACCTTATCTTCAAACACATCGTGTTTTATATTGTCGGGATTATACAGGTGTTCGGAACGGCTGCGAATAAGTTTGCTATCATTTAAAACATCACGTAACATGCGCGCCACCTTGTTCTGTCCTATATGTTTCTTTACAATGTTCAACTCATATGAAAAATGATCGTCGTATGCTTCCACCACTTCATTCGTCATGGCAGAAAGCATTACCGCTGTTTGCAATAATTTCTTTGCCTGTATAATGTTCAGCAAACCAATACCCGTCATGGCGGAAGTGCCATTTAAAATAGCCAGCCCTTCCCGGATATGTATAGAAAGTGGTTTAATGTTGAGTTTTTTAAATATTCCTGCTGTGGGATGGGGTTTATCATCAACGATTACTTCGCCTTCGCCGATCATCACCAATGCGAGGTGGGCCAACTGCACAAGATCACCACTGGCACCAACACCGCCATGCTCAAAAATGCAAGGGGTAATATTATGATTGATAAGTTCCTTCAGCACAATTGCCACATCGGTATGCACGCCTGAGTAACCCTGCATGAGGCTGTTAAGCCGGGCAAGCATCAACGCCCTTACCAGCAATGGAGAAAGGTATTTGCCGCTACCTGAACTGTGGCTGCGGATGAGGTTGTATTGGAGTTGTAAAACATTATCGGCGCTTACTTTGTATTGTGCCATCGGGCCAAACCCTGTATTAATGCCGTATATTAGTTTTTGATCTGAAAAATGCCGGAGAAAACGAAAATTGGTTTCCATTTTCTCGAGGGCCTGCGGATTTAACTCAATTTTCTGGTTGTTGAATATAACCTCAGAGAAATCACGTAAAGAAAGGGTTCTGCCACCAACATTAATCATTGCACCAAATTATTTAAAAGTACACGCGACGCAAAAAAAATAAATATTGGTAAATGTATCAAATTTTTGTTCATCAGCCTGTTAACCGGGTATTAAGCCCTGCTGCTTTTACTTACGCGGGATCATTCATCACTGTTTTGAAACTAAACCGTACCCTCTGTTGCCCCGATCTCAAATTTTCAAATTCCCCACATGTTCACATTATTCACCTCCTATCAATAAATTTAACCGGTTTTCTTCCTGCTTCCGGAAACTGAATTTGTTGAATTTCCGCAGCAGTTACATATTTGATGTGCGGGCTCACCCTCAATTTAGCC
>DASUFG010000154.1:0-5226 GCA_036274715.1 Agriterribacter sp. | reverse complement strand
GCTTAATCCGGCCCCTGCAGCCGACTGTAAATGACTGATATTTTTGAATGCCTTGATATTTGATGTTGAGTGAAGGGCCCGCTTAATGTCCAACTTCTCGTTCCTGGTTAAATGAAAGTTCAAAGCCGCTCCCTTTTGTTTAGGTTGAGGCGTATAAGAAAAATTGATTTTAGTATAAGGAAACCGAAAACCCGAGTGTGCATATTGAATCATTTCATCCTGGTAATAATCCTGCATTTTCATCCAGTTATGCTGTAAGGTCATAATAGGTTTAGTAAAAATACCTGTTATACTGGGGTTTTCATACCCTTCGTCCCAATCACCGTTTTTACGGTCGCGTATCTGTATAAATACAACCCCAGCGGTATTTGTGTTAATCCAATCTTCAAATACATGCAAAAAGCGCAGCGATGATTCCTGCCCGAAATTATCCCGCATTCCCGCATCCATCACATCGATAATAGGGGTGGAGGGCAACCACACATTCGGCAAAACATAAGGAAAAGTCGCGTTAATGCGCAGCGTAGAAAGCATGCGCAGGTTATATGGTTCCTGCCTTTTAAACATGGCTGCATAATCAATAGCATCGGCCTCTGCGGTAATACCCGCTGCCGAATCGGGCCAATTGCGCATCATAAAGCTGATGGGCTGCGTGCTGATGATCATTTTGCGTCCATCCCGGGTAATGGTAGAATTAAA
This sequence comes from Agriterribacter sp., assembly GCA_036274715.1. Lineage (GTDB taxonomy): Bacteria > Bacteroidota > Bacteroidia > Chitinophagales > Chitinophagaceae > Agriterribacter. Next base: position 4,527 of record DASUFG010000154.1, on the reverse strand, counting down.
AAACATGAGGGGGATGGTTGCAGAAGCCTCATCATCAATCAAATCGCTTAAAGTATAGTTTAATAACTTACCCGTATTCCTATTGAATTGTTCCTCGAAAGCATATCCACGATCTTTAATATATTTATAGTTGCCCACAGTGAACTGCTGCGCCGGCGCAAAAAGGTCGCGCGTGACAAAAGAGGAGAACAGTGCATTTAACAGGTCTTGAGATATATTGTCGGTATACTGCTGATCCAGTAAATTAACCGGTTTCCCCTGTTGCTTCAGGCGGAATAGTTCCCGGTAATATGCAGCACCCAGCATTCCTCCCGAAGCGCCGTTGATGATAAAGGTTCTTTTAAGCAGTTCGCCCTGCATAATGCTGTCAAGTGATTGTAGCACATTAAGTGTAAACGTGGCGGAACGTGTGCCGCCGCCACTTACATTGATGATGTAGAACAGTGGCTTCTCTTCCTTCTGCCGCCGCTTCCATCGCTCCATTATTTCGATCATATTTTTTTTATCGGCTTCCATTTTTTCAATAGCACAGAGTTGCATAATACTGTCCCTGCTGTATACGGGGCGCTCAGACCGGTTGGTATAGTTGATACCATAAGCCTTATTGCGGGGATCAATGATTTCCTTCTCAAACAAAAAGTTCAATCCTATGCCCAACAACAATAAGATGGGAAACGCCCAACTCTTAAGCCAATACGTGATTGCGCCGGAACCAGCAATCAGGACCGAGAAAAAAAGAAGAATGGCTGCAGCAGCGGGAATAATAAAAAAAGGTTTGTCCATCAACATGCCGATCAATGCTAAAAACAAAAAAGCGAGTATGATGGATACTACCGCGGCAAAATGGTGCCGCTTAAAAACGGTATCGATAAACTCCTGCGAATAGTGCGTCACATTCCGGGGCTTCTTCAGTTTCATCCTCGTATTAAAAAACCATTCCACTTGCAGAATGCCTTTCTCATGAAAATGTTTACCACCAATACCAAACTGGGCCGCAAAAGCTTTGGGATCCCTGAAAACAGGCTCCATTGTTCGCATCATGGACTTCTCCGTCCGAAAGAAATACAAAAATGAAATGACGAAAGCAAAACTCACTCCCGATAAAAATCCTGTTATCAATAAAACAATCCGCCGACCAGGAAGAAGTTCATTGTGTACATCGTAATAAATACTTTTTGAAAGAAAATAGATGAGGAATACCAGCGGAATGACCGCGTTGTTAATACAATATTTTAAAAAAGGTTTGGAAGTAGTGGCCAAAAACTTGAACTGGTTACTATAGAGGATAAAGGTGGTGATGTTCCAGCTCATAATAAAAACGCCCATTGCTACTCCAACCAGTGCCATACTAAAACCATTCACTTCGCCCAGGTATTCGGGGGCCAAAAAGAGCGAATCGGCACCATAGGAACTCATAAAATTGCCCTGTATGGCACTTACCAAAATGAACCAGAAAATTAAGAAAACCTGGTATCGCCTTAGGTGAAGAATAAATAATTGAACCGGAAAGGAATAGTAAAACCCCCTAATATAGACTTTTATGTTAGAAGCAAAGGGCATCAACGCAATATAATACTTTGATATCTAACGTAAATAACAATAATAATAATATGCTGTTCAGGCTGGTTTGGCATTTTACACCTTTCTTTAAAATCCAGGCCTCCGGGTGTTATTTCTTTATCAGGTAAAACACCCATATCAACGACATCAACAGCAGCATGGCGACAAACTGGTGCATTACGCCAAACCATACCAAAGCGGTTGCCGAAGGAGAAAATACCACCGTGAGAATGCCCAGTACTACCTGGAGCAAAACCAGGATGAGGGGCAAAGCTTTTGTTTGGTTGAGCCAGGAAGAGCCGACTGCTTTTTTTGTTTTAAAAAACCAAATTACAACGAGCAAAACGAGGAGGTAGGCCATGGAACGATGAATAAACTGCACCATAAATGGATTGTTTATATAATTCTCTGCACCCGGAATGTTAAAGAGTGATACCGGAAACCATTCGCCATTAATGGCAGGCCAGGTGGGCGCAACGGTTGCCGCTTTAAGTCCTGCCATAAAACCGCCATATACCAGCTGAACAAATAAAAGCAGCAGCAAAATCAACGTAAATCTTTTTAAGCGAGTACTCCTCGCAACCTGCTCGTCGGGCACAAGCAGCTTCAATGCAAACCATAGAGTGTACACCAACAATACCAGCGCAGCAACAAAATGTGTTGCCAGTTCAACATGACCCACATAATATTTTTCGGGCACCAAGCCGCTTTTTACCATTATCCAGCCTATTGCTCCCTGCAAAGCTCCCAGCAAAAAAAGTATGACCAACGGAAGGATCATTTCCTTCTTGAATTTTTTTTTCGCTGTGAACCACGCGAACCCTGCTATAAAAACAATCCCCAACATACGGGCCCAAAAACGATGAAACCATTCCCAGAAGAAAATGGATTTAAAATCGGACAGCGAAAAACCCGAATTCAGGTATCGAAACTGGTCGGTCTGCCTGTATTTATCAAATTCCGCCTGCCAGGCCATTTCGCCAATGGGTGGTAATATACCGGTTATGGGTTTCCACTCGGTAATAGACAGGCCGGAAACCGTAAGACGGGTAATGCCTCCCAGCAGCACCTGTATCATAATCATACCCACACCCGCCAACAACCAATATGCAACGGCACGATTAAGCGAGGGAGAAAGCGATTTGTTCATAGCTGCAAAAGTATTGTACGATTTTTTATTCTTAACATTGCAGCTTAATATGTTAGCCCCTTTTTACCAGGACATATTGATTGAGGCTGGCTGCGATGAGGCCGGGCGTGGTTGTTTGGCTGGCCCAGTATTTGCTGCTGCGGTAATTTTACCGCACCATTTTTTTCACCCGGTACTCAATGATTCCAAGCAATTGAAACCCGAAGAACGAACGGAGTTGCGGGTTTATATCGAACAAAATGCCATTGCCTATGCCGTGGCAAGTGTAGATCATGAAGAAATTGACAGCATTAATATCTTAAATGCTTCTTTTAAAGCCATGCACCTGGCATTAAACAAGCTGAGTGTACTTCCTGAACTTCTGCTGATTGATGGCAACCGTTTTCATCCCTATCAAAAAATTAATCACCATTGCATGGTACAAGGCGATGCCCGTTTCGCATCTATTGCCGCAGCCAGCATATTGGCTAAAACGTACCGCGACGAGTACATTACCCAATTGCATGAAATATTTCCACAATATGGGTGGAATAACAACAAAGGCTATGCAACGTTGGCACACCGCAAAGCCATTATGCTTCATGGATTGAGCCCTTATCACAGAAAAAGTTTTCAATGTATTCCGCTGCAGATGGAACTGTGGGACTGACCCGGTTACAAGTTGAGTATAGACAGCCGGGCTATTAAAACCAACGCCATCCCCAATACGCCACCTATAACCGAAGCAACCGCATCCATAAAATCATAACGACCGAAGCCCGTAATTTTTGAGAATAATTCAAAGCCATAGCTGACGGCAATAACCAGCGCCAGCACTATTGCAGCAGTTAAGACAACCCTGGTGGGCAAGATCCACCAGGCGATACCTTGAAACAGCCCGCCCATTACAATGCCTACAAAAAAATGTTTCCGCTTATCCGATGCTATTTTGATGACAACAGTTCTTTATTAAATGAAGTGAGATACGAACGACATGATAAAGATCTGCATATACTGAGAAAAAAATATTTTGTTTATCCCGCCCTGCGCATCATTATGTCTACAATTTGTGCGGCATCGTATTGAAAACGAATATCAACAGGTTGTGCATGGGCATACCATTGCTCAAAAACCGAATCAAAATTTTCCGGCAATTCCGGCAATATTTTTACGCCTAATTTTTCGAGTGCCGCGGCGTTGCACTGTTGTTCGTATTGTCCTTTAATGGGCATCGCCAATATCCTTTTTCCCAGGTGCAATGCTTCGGCCGGTGTTTCAAAACCAGCCCCGCACACAATGGCCGAACAATGAACCAAACTTTCGTTGAAACGGGCTTTATCTACGGGTATAAAACTGAGGTGCCCTTCTTTTTTTTCCGACTGCACTTCCCTGGAAAATACCTGGAAACGATAATCGGTTAAGCGCTTAAAGAATTTTCGGATCTCGCAGTCGCAGTAAGAGGGAAGATAAACGGTTATATAATCGCCATTGGTGGCGTTGGCTTTCCATATTTCAGATTTAATAACAGGTGGTAAAATAAAATCGTCGTACTGCTCAAAATGTAACCCTACATATTGGCTCGCTTTGGCGTAATGCTTCAATATCCATTCGCCAACCGAATTGGGTTTGGTAGGCCGGGGTGTCTTTTCCGACATAAAGCTTGCCTGGTGCCCAAAATTAATAGAAGGAATTTTTTTCTGACGGCAGGCCAACGAAGTGATACATTCAAAATCGTTGATTACAAGGTCGTATTTTTCAACCGGGAGTTCGCTTATTTCCTTCTTTAAACGGAATGGCGCGATTTTTTTAACCATGGACAGGTAGTCAAGGCCTCCTTT